>NZ_KE150488.1:740829-779965 GCF_000411575.1 Capnocytophaga sp. oral taxon 336 str. F0502
TTTCCAACAAGATAGGTTAAAATAATACCTACTTACCGACTTAGGTAGGATAAAATAAAACCCACTTTCCAACAAGGTAGATTAAAATAATACCTACTTATATTTTGTAAAATAATTGATTTACAGTTAAATATAGTATTTCTTCAAAGAATAAACAAATATACCTATATAATATATGTATGTAAATTAGAAAATATATAACGGACAGCTCATTTCTTCTTTTTCTGCAACTAAAATCTTCTAAATCTGTAATTCATTATTAATCAATTATATTCTTCAGTTTTGTATTCGGTCGCGGTTTTAGGGGCAAGATGTGTCTTTGTATATACACAGTTTTGAAAAAACCGGTATACAAAGACTCATCTTGCCTTTTAGCTTCTTTGAAAAATTTGCCTATCGTCTGCATTTTACAAAGAAGCTAAAAGGGTAGAAAAACTGCGGAACTTGTTTTTCTTTCTGCAACGAAAATAACAATCATACGTTTAAAATTCTTCAAAAATCTAGTATTTCACATACCAATAGAGTCTAATAGAGTTCAATAAACGCCAATACTATCTATTTACGTCTATTTATGTATAAAATAGTCTATTTTTCAAATTCTAATGTCCTTTTATGTTGTTTATAGTCTATCATAGTCTACACCCCCTCTTCACCTATTGCGCACCTAAAAAAACCTCTCTTACTTTGCCAAAAATTTAAACCTAAAGACGTTGGAAAAGAAAGCTCTTAACAAATCAAAATACCTTATTCTTAGAATTACTGAAAGTCAGAAAGAACGGTGGAAAAGGTTAAGTGCAGAAAGAAAAACTACCCTCACCGATTTGATAATATCAGCAGTGGAAGGTAATATGAATACACAAGAACGACGTGAGGTTTTAAAGTTCATTGAAAAGCAAGACAACATCTTTGCTAAGATTGAAAACAATATCAATCAGTTCGCTTATGTAGCCAACGCCAAGAAGGAGGTACACCGAGCAGAGCTCATTGCCTTTACTCAGCGTTTAGACGAGATTGTAAAGCTCAAGGCTGAACAAAACCAAATCTTCAGGCAGATATATAAACTCATTGCGAATGATAGTAAAAATTCTTAGTTCAGCAAGCAGGGACTTTCACGGAGTAAAGTACAACGACAAGAAAGTACATAACGAGAAGGGCGAGTTAATGCTGATGAAAAACTTTCCTTCATTTATCAATGAGAGCAGCTCTCAAGAGGAGGTAAGAAATTACTTTAAAGCCATCTCAGCAAGTGAACGCACCCGAAAACCACAATTTCACGCTGTAATATCCACAAAGTACCAAGAACACAGTAAGGAACAGCTCACTGAGATAGCCAATAATTTTATGCAAGAGATGGGCTATGGGCAGCAACCTTATCTTGTAGTCTTTCACAAGGACACCGAAAACAACCACGTGCATATTGTTTCTACCCGTGTAGATAAAAACACAGGCAAGAAGATAAACGACAGCTTCGAGCGACTTAAATCCCAACAAGCCTTAGCAAAGGCAATGGAAAAGGTATTAGGCACAAATCATCAAGCTACTATAGAGAAGCTTTTGCAATATAGGTTTAGCAACCTTCAGCAGTTAGAAATGCTACTCACACGTAATGGTTTTAAACTAGTTCAAAGTGATGACACCCCTAATCAGTTGGATATATTGCACAATGGCGTTGTTCAGAAAACACTTTTCAGTGATAAACTCCATTACCAAGAGAAGCAAAAAGGCGATAAGCGCATTAAGCAAATCAAAGCCTTTATAGATAAATACAAGGACTTGTACAGCAATAAAGTTTTTAAGGTGATAGATGATAGAGTTCAACAGGGACTATACGAACGAAACATTCTACCGCAAGAGCCTATTCCGCCACAGATAGAATATGTGAGCGAGTTACAAGAAAAACTGCGCCAAATCTTTGGGATAGACATCGTTTTTCACTTTAAAGACGATAAACAGCCTTTTGGTTATACGCTTATTGACAATAAAAACCAACAAATATATAAAGGCAGTGAGATAGCTAAGATGAAAGACATCTTTGACTTTACGGAAGATAGTATCGACAAAAAAGAGTTTGAACGCCTAAAGGACTACAATCTGAGAAGCGATAAAGAAAAGCAAATCCTTATACAGTACTTGCTCAAAGAAGGAGTAGAACTTAAAGATTTTATGTTGTTTGAAAACAAACGCTTTAAAAGCAAAGAGAGCAATCCTGATTTTCAGCAGCTCAAAGAAGATGTAAGACAACATATTCATAATGCACAGAATGATGATTTTGTCATTTTAGAGCAAGACGATAATGGAGCGTATTACGCTATACACGAGCGTTATCACCAAATACACAAGCTATCCTTTCTTTTAGATAAAGAGGAATACCAAGCATTTATCGTAGGAACATCCATACACAATACCTCTGAGATGAGAAGCCAAACTGACCTCAAACACAGCCCAAGCGGAAAAATCTCAGAGGTTTTAAACGATGTAGCAGACATCTTTAAAGTTTTGGGTAAAAGTACTTATGCTCCACGCGATATCACAGAAGACGAACTAAAGAAACGACGTAAAAAACGAAAATAAAATGGTTATAACATTTGCTACCCAAAAAGGAGGGGTAGGCAAGACTACCTTAGCGGTTGCTTTTGCTAACTACCTCACCTTAGTAAAGGAGAAAAAAGTAAAAGCTTTTGACTTTGACTTTCAGAAATCTTTCCATCAAAAATGGGAAGAAGATAAAATGCTTTCTATCCCCCAGCTCTATGAGGTAGAGGTGATAGGCGACGACAACCAAGAGAGTCTTTTAGATTTTCAGACCCTAATGGATATGAAAAAAGAAGAGACAGTATACCTCTTTGACTTAGCAGGAACGTTAGACGAGCGTTATATTGATTTGCTCATATACAGCGACTTTATCATCATTCCTTTTGAGTATTCTGATGTATCGGTAAAATCTACAATGGTATTTATCAATCTATTGGGAATGATAGAAAGCCAAGCTAATAGGGTATTTGTGCGTTCTAAGTACGACAAAGGGTATTTTTACCGCAATCAGCAAGCAATGGACGAGGAGATTGGCAAGTATGGTAGATTATTACCTACGCCTATCTACAAGCGCAATGACCTACAGAGCATTAACACTCGTCTCCTTTCGTATGGACAAAAGAATGCTGTTAAACAAACGTTTGAAGAATTAACCCAATACATCAATGAAACCATCTAAACTGCCTTTTAACATACAATTGGAGCGGAAATACAACGAAATAAACACGGAGGACTTCCTCAGAGACTGGATAGAAAACGAGGAAAATAGGCGTGATAGAACCATTAGTATGAGCAATGATTTACACATCGAATTGATAAAGTTTGGCACTTTTGAAGTAGACCTCAATGAAATCATTGATATAGGTTTGCGCTATGCCCTTAGCAAACGAGAGTTTAGGGGTATGATAGCACAACTGATAGCCTATAAAAGTAGTTACTTAACCCATTAATTAATACACTAATGACAATATTTTTTCAAATAGTAATTATTGTTTACATCCTTTATTATGCAGGGAATATCCTATACGACTTGTACTTCAAAAAAGAAAAACTCCCTATAGAGGAGGAAGACAAACAAGAGTTTTCTCTATCGGGGATAGGACAAGAAATGAAAGTCACTAATATAGACTTTAGCGATGTAGAAGAGATGGCTACTAGCAGTAGTACAGAAATAGATGAGAATGATTTATTTCCTTCTACCCCTAACGAGACAGCCACAGCTCCTGACGAAGTGTTGAAAGCGATGATGAGAAAACACCAAGAGGAAGAACAACTCAACACTAACGAGGCTGATAATACTGACACCCATACAACTCCAGAAAATACTGGAGGCGAAAGTACAGAGCTTACCAAAGAACAGAAGCAAGCGTATTTAAAAGCTAATAGAGAGCGATTTAAAGACATTTTGAATATGGCAGAGACCAGTGTACAAGTCGTGGTTAGTGGAGAGGGAGACGATGGTATTAAGGTATACAAAGCCTCTGTACAACCTAAATAAAAAACTCTAATTTTAATTTTTTCTATATGTTAAACATTCGAAAATCTGTAACAAGAAAGCAACTACTACTCTTGTTACTTTTAGGAATCTGTGTCACGACTCCTATGCTTGCACAAGGTGCAGGTGCTATTACAGATGCCGCCAATAGTATTAAGACCTATTGGGGGCCTTTGAAAACGCTCATTATGATGATTGGAGGTATTGTAGGTCTCATTGGAGGGTTACGTATCTACAATAAGTGGACAAATGGTGATCAAGACATCAACAAGGAAATCCTCGGATGGGGAGGTGCTTGTTTGTTCCTCATCTTAGTACCTATTTTCGTAGGAGCATTCTTTGGTCTCAACTAAAAAAGCATCAACCTATGGGCTTCTATCTGTACAAGGGGCTTAAAAAACCCCTTGTCTTTTTCGGACTCAAAGATAAGTATATCTATTACGCTTTAGGCTCAGCCTTAGGAGGACTTATCTGTTTGGCTTCTTTACCTTCTTTCATTGGCTTTTTTGGAGCTCTTATAGGAGCAGGGATAGGCATTGGAGGAGTATGGTACACCTTTCACAATCAGAAGACGAAAGGTCTATATAACAAGATGAGAAACAATGATGAAATACACATCTTTCCTAAAAGATTTAGAAAATCATCACAAAAGAAACAACAAATTAAATCATTATAACTATGGAAATACAAGGACGTATTAAAGAAATTTTTTCCTTGGAGACAGTAGGTAACAATGGCTTCCAAAAAAGAGATTTAGTTATCACTACAGAAGAGCAATATCCTAATGATATTGTCATTCAGTTCACACAAGGGCGTTGTGCACTTTTAGACAATTTGCAAAAAGGACAGTTAGTAAAAGTACATTATAACCTTAGAGGGCGTGAATGGGTATCTCCTCAAGGAGAGGTAAAGTATTTCAACACAGTAGAAGGTTGGAAAATAGACCTTATACAAATGCAACAAGTGTCATATAACCCAAGTCAAGGACAATTCGTTCCTGCACAAACGCAAGCACAGACAACGCCATCTCCAATGAATCAACAAGCACAGCAGGGAGAGTTTTTTAACGCTTTTGGACAAGCGCCTGAAAATCAATCAGATGATAACGTTCCTTTTTAACAAGAAAAGAATATCAAAATGAAGACAAAGGCTTTTGAATTTCCTTTTATAGGGTACGACTATGGCAGTGAACACGGTTGGAAGTACGATGTGCTCATTGGGCAGTATGGCAATCCTGTGATAGGCATTCGTATTAAAAATATAGTAGAACAATACTCCGCCGACCCTGAACGTTACGAGCAGTTTCACACTATTCTCAATCAAGTAATTGCTATTGTAGGAGAAGGACACATCGTGCAGAAAGTAGATATTTTTGCCAAAAAGCGATATGTATCTGAAAAAGAAAATACCTATTTGCAACAGAAATACTCTGACCATTTCAACGGACGCATTTATAAGACCATAGACACTTTACTACTTTTCACTGATTTATTGGATAAGAAGAAAAGCAAATATAAATTTTCAGAAAGGGCTTACAAGGAGCTACGAGACAAGTGCGAAAAGGTCTATATGCTGTTAGAGCAAAGTGAATGTGACCCCGATTGGTTATTTGAGAAAGATTTTGAGTATTACATCGGAGGTACTCTCACAATGCAGTTTGCTGAAGTACCCGTGTTTGACAATATCAAATCTACCAATGAGTATTTGCGCATAGGCAGCTCATTTGTCAAAACAGTCTCTTTCGTGGATGTAGAAAACATAGAATTGCCTAATGAAATAGAAACCTATTCACGCTTAGGCGGTAGCAGTACAGTAGCCGATTTAGCAGTAGATAATTTTTCTTTTCTCAACGAGTTAGAAGAATATCAAACAATTGTCTACAACCAAGTGATCGCTATTCCTCCCCAAGTATCACGCCAACGAGAGTTAGAAAAGAAAATGAAAAAACACGATGGAGTAGCTAAAAACGCCCCTTCCAATGCTATAGTAGCCCAAGAAATTCAGGAGCTTTTGCACGATATAGCTGTCAATGGGCAGCTTATAGTAGACGCTCACTTTTCGTTAGTTTTTGCTTGTGAGACCTTGGAAAAAATGGAGAAAACACAATCTACTATTGAGAACAAACTCTTTACCAAGGGAATCATCATCTCTAAGAATGCTTACAACCAAATGGAGTTATTTCGGTCAGCTATTATAGGCAATGCGGTAGAGTTGCAGGACTACGATTTGTTTACTACAACGAGCGAAGCAGGCTTGTGTTTTTTTTTTAAAGAGAGCTACCCCATAAGTGAAAAATCTAATTTTTACTTGCGTTTTGCTGATAGACAAGGAGTACCATTAAAGGTAGACACTTCAGATTTACCTTACCAAACAGGACGGATCAACAATCGCAACAAGTTTGTTTTAGGACCTTCGGGAAGTGGTAAATCGTTCTTGATGAACAATATTGTAGAGCAATATCTCACCTACAATTACGATGTGGTAATCGTGGATACGGGTGATTCTTATTCAGGTACTTGTTCCTATAAAGGAGGGCGTTACGTACAATATACAGAAGAAAAGCCTATTACAATGAATCCGTTTGCGGTAGGTAAAGAAGAGTTTAACATTGAAAAAACTGAATTCCTCACCAATCTCATTTTCTTAATATGGCAAGGAGCTGATGCAACAATGTCCCCCGCTCAGAAATCCATTATAGATAATGCCCTCCTTGCCTATTATCACCAACATTTTGAGGGTGACACCCAGTGGTATAAAGCCAAAACAAATGAGGAGTTATTGCTCTATCTCAATAAGTTCAACATCTATGAAGAAGATTTAGACAACAACGAGGAAGAGACTTTCTATGATATACTGGGACTGCCTTTAGATGCGAGTACTGAAGAGATAAAGGACAGAGGACGTAAACTTTTAAAGGAATACCACCCCGATAAACGCAAGGAAGAATATAACGCCAATACGGCAGATATGTTTTATAAGATATACGAAGCTTACGAAACTCTTTCTGATGAAAAAAGGCGTAAAGCCTATAATAAAAGTGCGGCACTCATTGCTGTAAAACGAGAAATAATCCCCTTAGATGATGAAGATTTAGAGACTGATAGACAAAGACAAGCAATTGTAAAACGAGTTAAAAAGGTAGCAGAAGAATTTAAAGTACAAGAGTTGTCGTTCAATACCTTCTATGACTTTTGCGAAAAGTTCCTACCCGTATATATGAACAACAAACATCACCGCATTACGGAACAAGAGTTTAACCTGCGTACTTTTCTCTTCGTGCTCAAAGATTTTTATAGAGGTGGACGCTATGGTACCACACTCAATGAAAATGCCGATAGTTCTTTGTTTTACGAGCCTTTCATTGTCTTTGAGATAGATAACGTGAAAGACAATCCAAAGCTGTTTCCCATAGTAACGCTTATTATTATGGATACGTTCATTCAAAAAATGCGTTTGCGTAGTGATAGGCGTAAAGCTCTCATTATTGAGGAAGCGTGGAAAGCCATTGCCTCTAAACTAATGGGAGGTTATATACTCTATCTGTACAAAACAGTGCGCAAGTTTTGGGGTGAAGCAGTAGTAGTTACCCAAGAGTTAGATGATATCATTGGTAATACGGTAGTGAAGGACTCAATCATCAATAATTCTGATACGTTCATACTACTTGACCAAACCAAGTTTAAGGACAATTTCGACCGTATAGCAGCTTTATTGTCGCTCAACAAAGTAGAGCAAAACAAAATCTTTACGATTAATAACCTAAACAACAAAACAGGTAGAGGGCGTTTTAAAGAGTTTTATCTAAAGCGAGGGGCTAAAGGAGAGGTATATGGTAACGAAGTATCTATGGAACAATATCTTACCTATACTACTGAAAAGCCTGAAAAATCAGCTATTCTGTACTATGTAAAAGCATTAGGCAATTACGACAAAGCCTTAGACGCTTTTGTGGCCGATGTAAAAAAGTACAAAGAAAAGACAGATGCCATATTTGCCTTGGTAAACCTCTATAAAAAGCCTTTAGATGAAAAAGTAGTAGCTTTCTTTAAGGAGTTCAAGAAGGAGCACCCTAAAGATACCTTAAAGAAATTCGACCAATATGTAAAAGACCGAGAGTTACCCTTATCTGAACTTATAAACACACAACAATATGAAAAACAAGCTATTTAAATTATTACTTACCACAATGCTGTTACCTGCGAAAGGAGAGGCACAAACCATTTATTTTGATCCAGCTGTTACAGGCTCAATGGCAGGTTATGCTATTTCGCTTAAAAATGGTCAGAACAAAATTGCCGATGAGCAAACCAAATTGCAAAAAGCGCAAACCTTTATAAGTGGTCAAATGGCATTGGTCAATCAGGTACAAGAAAAAGTATATAAAGGACTTACAGAAGTCTCTACTACCATTACCAACGGAATGCAACTCAAAAATATATGGGAGCAACTCAAGCAATGCCAAGAGTATTCTTCTAATGTACTCACCCTTGCTAAGAAACATCCTCAGTATGCTGTCTTTGGAGTAAAAGCAAGTGAAAAGGCTTACGAGGAAATACTCAAGCTCACGGCAGAGATTAACAGCGTGATTGATAGTAAGGGTAAAAACCTAATGACCGCTGGTGACCGTTATAGGTTATTAGATTCTATAGAGAGCAAAATACGTTCCTTTAAACTATGGCTTTTAACCATTCAAATAGGAATGGAAAACGCTCAGCGTATTGGCTTTTGGAGGGCTATCAGTCCTTTCGACCAATATATCAATACCGATAAGGATATAGTAGAAAACATAATGCGAAAATTCAAACACACTTTCTAATGAAAAAGGTTATTTATCTCATCGGAGTATGTACTCTAGGTTTTTGGCTCAGCTCTTCAGGAGGGCGAAGTAGAGCTCCTTTGGAAAAAGAATCGTTATCCCCCGTAATGATTAACAACGAGGTAGAGCGGTCAGTAGATGAAAACGAGCGACAAAAAACGCTGAACAACAAACAAACGCTCAATACTACTACTGAAGCACTTAATAGAAGTCAATGGGAGAAGTATAAGGAAACGGGTCGAAAGATACAAGACCGCTTGCGGATAGTAGATTTTACCCTACAAGCAATTCCTACGGGTTATGTAATAAGTGAACGTGCTAAAGAAATAAAACAGGTACAACAGAAGATTTACAGAGAAATGCGCAATGCACCTGATGTTTTTAGAGAAGCTTTCCCTATTATCCTGCCCAAGCAAATCAATTTTATAGACGATTTGCAAATGGTTACCCGATTTTTAGTAGGTATAGTGCTCTCTTATGGAGCCATCAATCAAATGGAGCGTGCTGAACGCCAAATATTACTTGACTATGCTCTCAGTGAAGTTGATAGACTCTACAATGATTCTTATGCTACTCTCACAGTCATTCGTGAGACAAGTTATGCTATACAGCGCAGAAGAAGCTTATTTCAGTACTATATAGACCGAGATAAGGAGTTAGCACAAGATATTTTAAAAAATGTTAAAAGCCTTGGCATATGAAACAACTTATCCAACTATCTGTATTGCTTTTCTTTTCTGCAGTGACTACACTGCAAGCCCAAAGCTACTATGAGACGGTGATCAATAGTTCTTTATTGGCGCATATCACTGCCAATCACGTAACAAGGGAAGCGAGTTTAGCGAACTTTAATAGTATTTTTAAAAAACAGAAAGAATTCTATGAAGAGTCTAATAAAAAAATAGTACAAGTAGTAGCTATCCACGAGAAAATTTACCAAAATCTGTACAATATCAATTCTTTGTTCAAACAGAGCAAGCAAATCAAATATATAAAAGATTATGTTTTTAGTATTATAGGGAATCTTAAAAAGATGAACAAATTAGCAGTAGAAAACCCTCAATATAGTTTTTGGCTCAAAAAAGAAACAGACCAAGTGTATTCTAAAGTATTGTCAATTATTGAAGAGCGGAAAGCTTTCTTAACAGAAGATAGAAAACGATTGATGGACTCAGCCGATAGAGATGCACTTCTTGACCGTATATATATGAAGTTACGTTTGCTCAATGTTTCTATTTTAAACGTTATCAATATCATAGAGTTTAATAAGAGCCGTGCTTATATCTATTCTATACCTGTATTCAACAACTTTGTAGAACACGACAAACAACTTGTTGAAGAGATTATGCAAAAGTACAGACGTTATAAACATTATTAATGCAATGAAACAAACTATTCTTTATTAATGCAATGAAACAAACTATTCTTTATGTGTGTCTATTAGCCTCTATGGTGGTCTCTGCTCAGTATAAAATTACCAAAGTAAAAGATGAAGCCCTCAATGCACAAGAAAAACGGCAGGTATTTCAACAGTGGGGAGATTTTAAGCCCGAAGCAGAGTATTATACAATATTTGGGACGAAGGTTGGTCCTCAATTGAGCAAGAACCATTCAATGGTATGGGGATGGCTTTCTTACAACGGGCGCAAGTATAATCACCGTTATATGGACGGTGAGGATATCCGTCCGCTCAGTGCTACAGGTTTAGAGACACAACGGCAACTCAAAGCTATGGTAATGCAAAGAGAAGCTGAAACCATCAAAAAGCACGTAGATAGTATCTATAAACGCAGTCTCAGTGATATGGCACATTGGACATCCTTAACCGTCAATGCCGACCCACTATTCTTGTTGTACTATAAAAGAATGCTCACCCCTCTTAAAAATTTTCCTGACAGACCTGAGACTTATTCACAATGGGGTTTTAAAGATGAAAAAGCGTTTGAGAATGCTAAACGCACAGGACAATTACAGCCTTTGCAAGAGAAGTTAGACATCATCAAAGGAATTTACGAAAAGGCAACTACATTGGATATGCCACGAGGCAAGCGATTTTTAATGTATCACAAAGCACTGATAGGCTGGAGAGAATTTAAACGTATGCTACAGAACACGGGGAACATCAATCAGTGGTTTTTAGAAACGGAACGACTCCTCAATGATTCTTATAAAGCTACCGATGAAATAGCTCCTTATGTTGAAGATGTACAAATAATGGAAAGTATAATGCGACAATACAAACATAAATTCTAAGTATATGAACTTAAAGAAAATTACAATCATTATAGCAAGTTTGCTCTTTATATTGGCAACTCCTGCTTCTTTAGCACAACCCAGACCTCCTTATTCAGGGGCGGGCTCATCTATAATAGGCCCGCCACCACCTAGTATGGAGCAAGGAGATAAAACCGTAAAGTTTATGAAAGGTAGTGGTGACTTTGAAGAGTGGTTTATGGAAGCCTTTACGCACTTGGATACTTTTATAGAAAGTTACGCCTACCAAGCCTCTATACTGGGAAAAGCTATCGGAGCACTCGGAATGCTTATTTACTTTTCAATCATAGGTTTTAGAATGCAAAGCGGAAGTGCCGAATGGGACGTAGAGCCAATGATTAAACCCGTTATCATAGGACTTATACTCATCTACTGGGTACCTTTCACCCAAATGGTACAATATCCTTTTCTAAGACTTGCTGAAATGCCCAAGGGAGTTTTCCAAGAGATAGAGAAGACAACCAATAATCTTCGGACAACTCGCTATACCAAACAAATGCAAGTATTAGATGCTACTATCAAAGAAAGAGCAGCTCTTATGGCTAAAAGGCAGGACTTTTGGACAAAAGTAGGCAATGGTGATGTAGGAGAAGCTTTTGGCGACCAATGGGATAAACTTACAGCTCCTATTGAAGATGGATTGGAGAGACTCAATTACAAAATGCAAAAAATCATAGGAGAAGCTATTGAGTTAGTATGTTTAATGATTTTAAGAGTGGGGGTCTATCTCATCTTCTTTATACAAAAGGTATGGTCGTATATACTGATAATTTTAGGGCCTATAGCCGTCGGAATGTCGCTCATACCAGGTTTTGAAAGTTCGCTGACGAATTGGATCTCTAAGTTTATCAATATCAATCTATACACTTTTATAGCCTATACGATTATCAATATAGGGCAACAGATTATAATGGCAGGCTACACTATGGATATTACACGTCTTTCAACGATAGTCGATGCCAATGGTAATGTAATCAATCAAGGACTTCTAATGGCATATACCACCTATAGTGGAATGATGAACTCTGTGATTTTCCCTTGTGTAGGCTATGTAATAACTGGATTAGCCGTACTAATGACACCTACTATTGCCGATTCAGTAGTTTCAGCTGGAGGAGCTAGCATAATGACCAAAGCCAAAGGAGCCGCAAGCAAAGCAGCTAGTGTAGTTTCAGCAGGTGGTAAGGCTGTAGGAGGTACTGTAAACGCGGGACGTTCCTTAGCAAATAGCGTGAAAAACTCAGTGGCAAATAGCACTTTTGATGCTGTTAGCAAGAATATCAACAGAATGCCTGACGTACCTAAATCTAGATAACAAATTCAATTCACAATGATAGTAAAAAACATAGAAAAACGTATCAAAATCAACAAAACAATGGCTATAGCTACCGTGATATTTGCTATTGTTATCGTGATCGTAGGGTTTAGCTATTCCTACAAAATTGTACAGGACTCTCGAAAATCTATCTATATCTTAGACAACGGAGTACCTGTGCTGGTCAAACAAACTGATGAGCTCCTAAATCGCCCCGTAGAGTACAAGGCACAAGTGGAACTTTTCCACCGCTTATTTTTCACCTTAGCTCCTGATGATGAGTATATCAATAAGAATATTGATAAAGCACTCTACCTTATGGATGATTCAGCCAAAAAAGAGCGAAGTAACTTAACCGAAAAAGGTTGGTATAACCAAATTATCTCCTCTAATGCAACTGTGTCTATACAAACAGACTCTATCAATATTGATTTGAACAGCAAAAGGTTTATGTACTATGGTACACAGATGATTAATAGAAAGACGAGCCTTATCATACGAAAGCTCATTACACAAGGTACTTTTAGGGATATACCCAGAACGCCTAACAATGCACACGGAGTGCTTTTAGAAAACTGGAATATCTTAGATAATACAGAACTATCTGTCAAACAAAAATACAGCTATTAGAATGGAAAAAGAAGTAGAACAAAACACCTCAATAGAGCCTCAAACAGAGGAACAAGAACAGCAACCTAATAAAAAGCTCAAAGAAAGACTTAAAGAGAGATTTAAAGAAACCTCAGTAGGTAAATGGTTGTATGCCAATCCTAAAAAGTTTTATTTCTATGCGATGACTTTCTTAGTGCTGTCGTTTATAGGAAGTACTATTTGGGATATACGTTTGTCTCAGCAAGCTAACAATGGTATGATACCAATGCTTTATGAGCAAAGTAGCAAAATCATCAGGCAAAACGAGAACAGACAAGAGCAAATGCAAAACATTACTGAGGAACTAAAGGGATATAAAGCTAAACGCGAATTAGGAGAGCTCACCCCTTCTGATAGCCTTAGAATTGAGTTTTTATACCAGCAGTATCAAACCCTACAAAACCAAAGTCAGCAATGAAAAAAATCAACTTTAAGCAACCCAAGTATATCTTTCCTCTCATTGCTTTACCTTTTGTGTGCTTCATAGGCTATCAAGTAATAGACCTATTTGGCAAAGACGATAAAAAAGAGCAAGCACAGAAAGACCTGAGTACCTCTTTAGGGAAAGTGGAAACGCCCATAATGAACAAAAACGACGCTTACGACAAGATGTTTGAGAATACGAACGACAGTCGTTCTATGATTCAAGATTTTGAGAAGGAAAGTGATAGCCTTTACAACTACTCCGACAATTTAAATGATGCTCAAAAGCGTTATTTGGATTCTTTGGAATATGAGCGCAAGCGCAATGCTAATAGCAAGGTTACAAAGATAGGAGATAACACCTATTACCGCCCCAACAATAGTGCTTTTTCTCAATCCTCATCGCAATCGCAAGACGATAAAGATTATGAACGTTCTAAAGAGATGATTCGTATGCTTAATGAGTCGCAACAGCCTACAGCGAGTAGCAAGCAAGAAAAAGAGGAGAAAGAGTACAACCCTGTAAAAGGCTTACGAGAGCAGATGTTATTCTTAGACTCATTGGAGAAATCTAAAGACCCTGAAGCAATAAGGCAGAAAGCAGCTTCAGAGCGTTTAAAAGCCAATAAAGAAAAACGCGAAGCCTTTCTCAATCGCAGTTTAGAGGTTACCAAAGCAAATAACTTAGGGAATTTTAATCATATCTCTAAAGAGAAAGAGGGTAACAACATCAAAGCGGTAATAGATGAAAACATCAAAGGCTATTTAGGAAGTCGCATTCGTATACGTCTTTTAGAAGATATCTTCATAGGTAAAAAGCAGAAGAGGTTGGTGAGAAAAGGTAGCTTCCTATATGCTGAGATTGCAGGATTTTCACAACAGCGCGTTTACCTGAGTATCGTATCAGTAATGACCAATAATGAGATTTACCCTATCAATCTTTCCATTTACGATATGGACGGGCTCAAAGGGCTATACGTGCCTGCGAGTGCCTTTAGAGAAATGATTCGAGAGTTAGGGGCGAGCTCCGTACAAGGGGTGAATGTAGAAACAGGTCAAGGTTTCTTTACCAGCCTTGCCTCTAATCTATTCCGATCTACCTCCGAAGCTGTATCAGCTATCATTCGCAAGAATAAAGTAAAACTCAAGTACAACTCTTACATCTATTTAATTAACGAACAAGATTTAAACAAAAATGAAGAATAATATCATTACAAAACTCTCTATAGCGTTATTTGCCATTCTTGGGGGCAGACAAGCACAAGCACAAACCCTTGTCAATCAAATTAATGTAGATAACCTCCCCATTATCTTTATGGGTAAAGAGGTAAATATTCACATCATCGCCCCCGAACCTATTCAGTTTGTAGACCTCTCTACAAATTACCTTATAGGCGATTTGCCTTCCGAAAATATTGCCCGCATTAAAGTAGAACAAAGCGGAGACGAATTAATGGAGAATGCAACCCCAAAAAAGGAATTGCGTTCAGGAATGGACATCGGTATTATCACAGTAGTAGGGCAATCGTTTTTAGCGCAATACCGCGCCATTTACCAAGAGCAAGAGCACAATTGGTTAGCCTCTAATATTCATATCAAAGCCGAAGATATGCAACCATTAGAATATCCTAAACTCAAATACTCTAATTACGAGCTCAAACGCTTTGCCTTGGATATTCAAGCAAAGAAAATCAAGAAGCCTATTCGCAAGAAAAAGAATCTGAAACTCAAAATGCTACTGAACAATGTTTATGTGATAGATGATTACATCTTCTTAGACATCAGTATCGAAAACCTTACTAACCTACCTTGCAATATCGACGCTATGAAGTTCAGTATCGAGGATAAAAAGATTTATAAAGCTACCAACAACCAGAGTATTTTGCTAACGCCTTTATATGCACTCAATAATCAAACTAAAATACGCAAGAACTATCGCAATATTTTTGTGTTTGAGAAATTTACCTTCCCCAATAGCAAAATACTAAAAATACGCCTTATCGAGGAGCAAATCTCAGGGCGTGTGATTGATATGAAAGTCAATTACTCCGATGTACTCCAAGCCGATACTTTCTAATACCTGATACCTATCCCCTATCCCCTGAAATCTATGAGTATGCAAGAACAACAAAACCAAATCAAAATATACGACTTCTTCCAAAAAATGGTCTATGGAGTCGTAACCTTGGATTGCCTAATTCTTTTCTTTCAAAATGCCGAGATACCTGTGCTATCTAATATCTTGCAAAGCTTTGCAAAGATGGGCGTATTCTTTCCTCCTATCAATGCCAAGCTGAGCACCCTTGTGCTAATTACCTTGGTAGCTATAGGCACACGAGCTAAAAAGAAACGCGACTTAGATGCAACCAAAGAAATCTTTTTGCCCATATCTGTGGGACTGATAATGATCATAAGCTCTTTAGCCCTTGTATGGGGAGCGGGCAATCCCAATTTACCTTATGTAGTGCCTTATCTCAATGGTTATCAATTAGGCTACCTCCTACTCTCTTATGCAGGGACGATGATCACTCAAAAAGGTGCTGATAGTATTTCTAAACTAATGCAAACTAAAATGGATAAAGACCGTTGGAATACCGAAGAGGAGAGTTTCGACCAAAATAGGGAACTTGTAGAAACTCCTACCTCTGTAAACATCCCTTACAAGTTCCGCTACAAAAAACAAACACACCAAGGCTGGATGAATATCGACCCCTTTCGTGGTTCAATGGTCATTGGAGTCCCTGGTTCGGGTAAATCCTTTGGGGTGATTAACCCCGCTATCCGTCAGTTAGTAGGCAAAGGCTTTTGCTTGTGTATCTACGACTTTAAGTTTCCAAGCTTAGGCGAAATTGCCTATTACCACCACTTGCTAAAAAAGAAAACCGACCCTAACTACAAGCACAAATTTCACGTGGTAAACCTCGATGAGGTAGAGTACTCTCGAAGAGTAAATCCCTTCAAAAAGGAGTATATCAACACCTTAGCACAAGCCCAAGAAATGGCTGAATCTATGGTAAGTGCCTTGCAAAAAGGTGGTAGCTCTGGCGGGGGTGGCTCTGAACAGTTCTTTACGCAGTCAGCGGTGAATTTTCTTGCCTCTACTATCTATTACTTTGCTACCTATGAGAATGGCAAATACTCTGACCTACCTCATATACTAGCCTTTATGAATCGCAGTTACGAAGAGATATTCGATACTCTCTTTACTAATGAAGAGTTAGTATCACTTATGTCACCTTTCAAATCAGCTTATGAGAACAAAGCCTTTGACCAGCTCGAAGGACAGATAGGTACTATAAAGATTTTCCTATCTCGCTTGGCAACCAAAGAAAGCTTTTGGGTATTTAGTGGCGACGAAGTGCAACTCAAAATATCTGACCCTGAAAATCCCTCTATCCTCATTCTCGCCTCCAATCCGCGCACACAGGACATCAATTCAGCTTTGTATTCAGCAGTGCTCAATAGAGTGATAAGTCAGATAAACGACAAAGGTAATCTCTACAGCGGACTTATCGCCGATGAGTTCCCTACTATCTATATTCACAAGATAGACAACCTCGTCGCTACTGCACGTAGTAACAAAGTAGCGGTAATGCTCGGTTTGCAGGAACAACCGCAATTGCGCCAATTCTACAAAAAAGAAGTAGCCGAAACCATTTCAGCTATTATGGGGAATATCCTCTCAGGAGCTGTGCGCGACAAGGGTACCCTTGATTGGCTTGAAAAACTCTTTGGTAAAATCAAACAAAAAAGCTACTCGGAATCTATCTCCAACCAAGGTACCAATATGACCATCAGCGAAAAGATGGATGTAATGATACCCGCGGGCAAGATTGCAGGACAACGCACAGGTGAAATGGTAGGTATGGTCGTACAAGGAGAAGACAATGCAACAGAAGAATTTAAAACATCGGCTATTTCAGGCAAAATCAACCTTGATATGAAAGCTATCAAACACGAGGAAGCCAATTACGTGAAAATGCCTACCTACTATTCATTCAAAGACAGCGCAGGTAACGACCGCAAAAACGAAATCCTTATGACCAATTTCCGTCGTATCAACAAAGAAGTTGAAATGATGATTAACGAAATCAGAGAAGCAGTAGCCTAATACTTATCGCCAATGCAACCCAATAAAAAATATATCAAAACAATAGCCCTATACCTTTTCTTTTCTGCAATAGGTAGCATCTATGCACAATTCAATACACTCACCCCAAAAGTAGCTCCCGAAAAAGAGTACCAAAAATTTAGAGTAGTAGAGAATAATGAGCTGATTAATAGCAATGTAAATGCAGAAAAAAAAGGCAGTGGCGTGTGGAAGCGATTGTTTCGCAGTGAGAAGGCAACCCTTCGCAAAGAGGTAGATTCGCTGAAGACACTTATCCATCAATCGCAACCTACCGCACCTAATATCCTCAAACAGGTGCAAAATTCTATCATCTTATCCCTTGCTAAAAAGGCAGTGACTGAATCACATACCAAACAGCAGGATAAACAACAACCTACTCCTACCAAAGAAGTCGTACGGCTCTCACTGCCTCTGAAGGGAGAATTGCACGTTACCTCTCATTTTGGAGAGCGTTTCCACCCCATTCTAAAGCAAGAGCGTATGCACAACGGCATTGATTTAAGGGCTAACTATCAACACATATACGCTGTTTTAGACGGCGTAATTAGCGGGGTAGGCTGGGATAGCAAAGGCGGAGGCGTATACATCAAAGTAAAACACAACACTTTTGAAACAACCTACTGTCATCTCTCCGAAGTCTATTACCAGCAAGGAGAATCTGTAAAAGCGGGATTTATCATAGGAAAAAGCGGCAACACTGGACTCTCTACCGCACCTCATTTGCATTTTTCAGTGAAACAGAATAATGAATATATCAACCCCGTAACATTTCTTAACAATTTAATATCTCTAAAATAACAAAACTATGAACGAAGAACAAAAAGAATATTTAGACAATCTTAAGCAAGAGGCGTTAGATGCCGTAAAAAATCTATTGGGATATCTAAAATCAATGCGCCCTAATGGTTTTATCTCTACAGAAGGAGAAATAGACGCAAGAGATGTATATGTAGATATAATGTATCATTTACGTGATTTTATCTACAAAAGAAACTCTATAAAATAATTGATTATGCTTAAAACCCTAATCATAGCCGAAAAATCAACACAAATGCGTGAGTATGCCTGCGCATTAGGTTTTACCCTCAAAGGAGACCATTACGAGAAAGGCGATACTATCCTTTCTTGTGCAGCCGGACACTTGTTAGAACTTGCTGAAGATACCGCCTATCGAGGGGAAGGAAAATGGGATAAATCCTATTTGCCACTGCTTCTGCAGATAAAAGATTATAAGTACGAACCTAAGAAAGAGAAGAACCGCCAAGCTCAACTCAATAAGTTAGGCAGCTTACTAAACGACCCTGAAATCGGTA
This sequence comes from Capnocytophaga sp. oral taxon 336 str. F0502, assembly GCF_000411575.1. NCBI lineage: Bacteria > Pseudomonadati > Bacteroidota > Flavobacteriia > Flavobacteriales > Flavobacteriaceae > Capnocytophaga > Capnocytophaga sp. oral taxon 336. Next base: position 759,781 of record NZ_KE150488.1, read on the forward strand.
ATATCATTGTTGCCACCGACCCCGACCGTGAGGGGGAACTCATTTTTAGATACATCTATAACTATTTTAAATGTAAAAAACCTTTCATTCGTGTGTGGAACTCGGCTTTAGTTGATGAGGGTATTCGCAAGGCTTTTGCACACCCTACCTACAAGCAGGGTGACCCATTTTTAGAAAACCTTTGTAAAAGTGGCTACGCTCGTGCTTTTACCGATTGGCTCATTGGCGTAAACGCCACCCAAGCAGCCACCCTCCAATTAGGACAAGGTAAATTGTTATCGATAGGAAGAGTACAGAGTACTATTTTAAAGATTATTTGCGATAGATACATCAAGAATAAGGGGCACGAAAAAACCTATACTTACAAGATTATCACCAATCATTCTTACAATGGCACTACCTATACGACCGAGAGCCCCATATATGAAAGCAAAGAGCAAGCCCAAGCCGTTTTTAACGGACTTTTGCCTGCTCACAGGTTTGTGTCTTACGAGGTGAAAAAAGTGTCTAAAAACCCGCCTCTATTGCATACATTGGACAGTTTGACGATTGTAGCTAACAAACTCTATAAGTACACGCCCGACCAAGTGTTGGCGTCTGCTCAAAAGCTGTATGAAGGTAAATATTTGTCCTACCCGCGTACTGAAGACCCTTATATCACTGAAGAAGGGTATTACAACCTCCAAAAGTTCTTTGTCGGTTTGTGTAGAGATTTTTTGGGCGTTACCGACTTTGCTTTTATGAGCAAGCCGAAATCGGTAGATGATAGTAAAATAACAGGTTCTCACGATGCTTTAATACCTACAGGTTACACCAATGGTTTAGAGAGCTTAGCCGAGCAGGAACGCCGTGTATTTGAACTTATCCTATATCGCTGTTTAGAGAGCTTTTCCGACAGCTCTCAATATGAAAAAGGCATATATCTTTTTGATAATCAAGGAACGACTTTTAAAACCAATACTAACAAACTGTTATATGCAGGTTGGGAGCGTTACACGCCTAAAAATAAAACAGCAGCTACTGATGAAGAGAGTGAAGCAGATGATGAAAAAATTACTGTTTTGGATCTGCCTTACAGGCAGGGCGACGCGGTCGCTATCGAGGCGAAAAACGTTCGTGAAATTGAGAGCAGCCCCCCCGCTATATACACACCTGCAACCCTTACCGATGATTTATGTAACTTGGACAAATTCCTACAAGAACAATCGCCCGAAGTACACAAGGAATTATCATCTCAGTTTGAACTAAAAGGCTTGCAAATTGGTACCAAAGGAACTCGCCCTGGCATACTTGATACACTTATTCAAAAAAGGCAGTTTATCACCTTACAAAAGAACAAGTATTTGCCCACAGAGTTAGGGCTACAGTTTTACAATGCTATCAAAGATTTAGAAGTGGTGAATGTAGCCCAAACCGCCCGCCTTGAGTATCAACTAAAGCAGATAACAGAAGGAAAGTTATTAGTAACACAGTATTACAATAACCTATTGCAATACGTACAGAATATGGTATATAACATCTTTAGCATTGAGGCTACTGTTAAGGTGGAACGTCCTACCTTGGGAACTTGCCCCAAATGTAAACAAGGGCAAATCGTAGAGGGTAAAAAAGCCTTTGGCTGCACCAACTACAAAAACGGTTGCGACTTTACCATTTGGAAAGAGGTAGCCCATAAAACCATCACTGCCAAGCAAGTGGCCGACCTTATTGCCAAAGGCAAAACAAGTCTACTAAAAGGCTTTAAAAGCAAGGCGGGTAAAGACTTTGAAGCGTACTTAGTACTCAAAAATTATAAAGTAGATTTTGAATTTAAAAACAATAAGAAGAAATGACAAAGCAACAGAAATTAGAAATTATTTGCAACGTTATACTACTATTGCTTTTTATAGGTATTATCGTAGTAGTAGTTGATTTTAATAGCTTGGTAATAGAAACCTTACAATCTATCGACGATTCGTCTCTCATTACCTCTAAAGAAGCTCAAATGGCTAATGAGTTAGCTATTCTTATTAAAAAATGTATAGCTCCTGTTAATCTAATGTTGGGAGTATGTATAGGGCTATTAGCACCTGAATTAATCAAGATGGTGAAACAGTTAAGCAAATTTAAAAACAAATAAATCAGTAACAATATGAACGAACAATTACCCACATCTGACCTTAAAGAGTATGGTATTATGAGTGAAGATAATACTTTCTCTAAGAGACTGTCCAACAAGGATATTGAAAACTTTCTCAAAGGACACGCTATGATTGCTGACAATGGTAAAGACCGTTTGATTTTCCTCCTAACGGATAACAACACTCGCCTGAATGTGAATCTCTATCAGCGTGACAAAACCATTGACGAGATTGTAAAGCAAAGCCAAAAGAAAATTGTCTATAGTCAACTAAACGAACTCACCAATAGCAAGTCCATAGATATTGAGAAAAAAGCCTTTATCTACGACCAAAAAACACAACAAGTAACCGAATATGACCTGCTCAAGGATACTGAGAAAATTGCCCAAGTGGTTGCAGAAAAAAAAGATATTCAGGAAAGCAACCGTTTCAAAAATGAGCTTCTCAAACTCAAAGGCTATTTGCAGGATAAAATTGACAAGTTCCCTGAGATTGGCAAAGAAATCACCAATAATCTAAACATTGTATCCAAAACCATCAGTACCATAGACGATGCTACGCCTAATGAAAGCCAATCACAAAAGCAACAGCAGTCTAAACTCCGTTTAGATGTGAATGACGACGACCTCTATCAAGATGCTAATCGTCACCGTGAACGAGAAGAGCAACAAGAACAAGAACAACACCGCCATCGTGGTTTTAGAAGATAATAACCTAAAAAACTAATCAAATGCAAGACATACAAATCAGTATCGGACAGCAATTCTATTCCAAAGATTACGATGAAACTTTACAAGTGCATAGTATCCGTGAGCAACCCGACCCTAAAATCTATCTGAGAGGTACTGCATCTGATAGAGAAGTCACTCTTTATCAGTCTGACATTGTGCGACTTCTTAATGAAAAGAGATTGAAAGAGGTGAATACACCTAAAAAATCCTTAAATACCGATATTCTCAATAGTTTTATGGGTGATTTAGCTTGGGGGAATGATACTGAAATGAACAGACTCAAGCAAGTCTACCTATCATTTTCTCCTCAAGAGAGAGAATTTGTAGAGAAAAACGCTGTGAGAGAAGGAGCAAACTCTATAGAAGAAGTCTTTGAGAAAGTATTATCAAAGGACGAAAAAGAGAAATTAGAAAACAAGATTAATAACTTTTTAAACACTGTAAAACAAATGGAAACAACAGAACAAAAGGAAGCAAGACAACAGCCTACAATAGACTTGCAAATAGGTCAAAAACTCCATTACAAAGAGGACGTTTTTGAAGTAACAAGATTTGCCAAAGACCAAAACGGTCGAGATACAGTGATTCTAAAAGACCCTTCTATAGGAAGTGGAATAGAAATTCCTTGGTATCGGTCAAATTTAGAAGAGGTCATAAGCAGCGGTCAATACCAACTTACTAAACCTAACAATATTGAACAACAACAAAATCAATATGTTAATCAATCAACAGCTCAAACAAACGAGGTAAGCATAGGTCAAAAATTTCAATTCAAAGAGAGTAACTCAGTTTTAGAAGTTGTTAAGATTGACAAAAATGCTCACCGAGATGGTAGCGATGAACTAACAATGAAACCTATAGGCGTAAATGTAGGTAACCAAGAGTTCAACTGGAGCAAGTTGGCTTTAGATACTGCCATTAAGGAAGGAAAAGTTGTAGAAGTTGCTCAACAGCAACAACAAACACAATCATCTCCTCAACTTTCTCAACAGCAATTCTCCCAGCTAAACTACCTCAAAAATCAAGTAAAGTATCTTGGTTTAGGCGAAGACGCTAAACTGCACAAGGACTTGGAGAATGCCATACTATCACCTGAAACTAAAGTAACTGTTCGTGCTGAGTACAACTACCCCGACCGCTTGATGAAAGGCAATACAGCTACTTTTGATTTGAACCTCACTAAAACCGAACAAGGAGGCGTGTTTTTAAACTCTTATCGCGCAAACCTCACTACCAAAAATGGTGAGGAACGTTCCCAAACTTTTAAGGTGCAGAAAGAAAACAGTATCACAGCTAAAGAAGCGATTAACTTGCTTGAAGGGCGTTCTGTAAAAATAGACCACGATGTAGTAGACAAGGAAACGGGTGAGCTTTCACGTACTGAGAGCTTTATCAAACTCAATATGAAAGAGCCTAAAACAGACTACGGCAACTACAAATACGAGTGGTACAATAAGAATGCCTATGGTGTGGATATAGATAACATTATGCAAAAATCCAACTTAACATTTGCTAATGATATTGAGAGAGAACGCACTAAAAAACATTTGGAAAAAGGCAATATCACTCAGGTAACTTTCCAACACGAAAACCGTCAAATACAAGGTTTTGCAGTGTTAAACCCTCAGTGGAAAATGCTCAATCTGTACGACAGCGCTATGAATAGGGTAACTATCCAAAATCAATTGGTAAAACCCGAAGTTACACAGTCTCAACAAAAGAACAACGTTCCTGAACATAGTATTTCACGATAACACTTCAATTGATAAACAATGAAAAAAACTCTTTTTTTCTTTTCTGCATTGCTGTGCTTTTCTTGTAGTAAAAAGGAGATTAAAGCTGAAAAAGGAGGCATTGATATAGTGTCCAACATCTATTTCAATGCCTCCAAAGGCTTAGATGATATGAAAAACGTTGTTATCTCTAAACTCAATTACAAAGGAGACACCCTTGTAGAGCTTGTTCCTTATGTTGATGAACCTGAACTCACTGAAAAAATCTTTGTTATTACCGACTCACTTGCCTTTGATATCACTGACAGAAACCCTCAGCAGTTCATATTTTCAACGCTTTCTAATGTTCCTCCTATCCCTAAACACAAAAAAGAACAAGGAGCAGTATTCAAATCGCAACACCTTTTGAATTTCGATTACCGAAAAGACCTCAATGATACTATTCTTTTTAAAAAAGAATACAAGCGTTTTAGGATAATTACTCCTGAGAATTACACAACTTATTATGTTCATCCAACTGATACCCTTTTACCTTACACACTATATAAAAAAGAGGGTGATAAATATGGAGGGCGTATAGAGCGTATAGATTTATACAACAAACAAAACGATGTGTTTATATCCTTACAACTTCTCCCTCGTAAAGAGTGGGATAGTGAGGCTAAAAATATCTTTGAATTTAACGATTTTTACAAAAAACGCAAATAAATTTATCCTATGGCTACATTTTCACCACAAGATATTGAAAATATTGTCAAAAACACTTCTACTGTTGATTATTTCTTCTACCTTGAAAGACAAGGTAGAGTGAAATTCGACCGCCAACGCGGACACGACTACTATTTTCTTACGGATAACGAAAAATTTTCAGTAGATGAAAAAGGCTATTATGACTTTAAAGCGGGTAAAGGCGGACAAATTTTCAAAGCTGTAATGGAGCTCGAAAAGAAAACTTGGAAAGAAGCTGTTGAGTTTCTGAAAGACTTTTCTAATACTACTATTAGCCAAAGTGTTAAAAATCAAAAAGCAGAAAATAAAAGACTTACTCCCACTCAGCATTACACAGAAAAAGCCCCCAGCACTAAGATTACTCAAGTGACTGTACCTAACAATGATAAGTTGTTAGAATACTTCGCAGAGCGTGGTATTTCAAAAGAAATTTTACAACAATACGCTCAACAGGTACATTACCGCAATAATAGTGATGGTAAGAACTATTTTGGTATTGGTTTACGCAATCAATCAGGAGGTTATGATGTACGTAATCCTTATGTCAAAGCCAAAGTAGGAGCAAGTGATATAAGCATTATAACTGGTACTCGCAACGAAACGGTTGTCTTTGAGGGAATGACCGATATGTTTTCTTATCTGCAAATGGCTAAAGATAATGGCAAACCTAACGACCGTACATTGGTAGTACTAAACTCTATTACCAACACAGGTACTTTTATTGAGCAATTTCAAAACTATACAGGTAAAATACATTTGTTTTTAGATGGAGATAAAGCAGGTAACGATGCTACTCAAAACATACTCAACAATCTGAAGAACAGTATAGACCAAAGAGGGGCTTATGGAATAGGTAAAAGTGAAGTAAAAGACTTGAACGACTATCATTTAAAAGTTTTTAACTACAAGAAAAACATAGAGCAAAGTAATGCCCCTGAAGAAATAAAATTACAAAAAGGAATGAGAGCGGTAAACAAAAGTACGAATGAGACTTTTGTCATTAGCTATACAGCTGATAATTATATAGATTTGAAACGTGAATACGATAGTCATATCGCCAAAGTGAATAGCGTTCATTTCAATCGTCTCAGTGAACTATTTAGCGACTATGATTTTTTTGATTTTAGCGATAAAAAATTGCAACTTTCTTCCAAAAACACTATCTTTGCCGATAATAATAACATACAAATTCATACACAAAATGGAAGCACTACAATTGAACCCAACAGAGTATCCTCATCTGAGCAAGTGGGAAAGCAGTCACCTAAACCAAACCTTAGAAAACCTCTCTCAACAAGCCAATCCAAGCAAGAAGGAGATAACCCAAGCCGACAAGCAGTGGGCAGCAACAATGTTAGAAATGGACTTAGCAGCTCAGAGCGGAGCGATTTGGGAGGACGAACAGGAAGACCCCAAATGGGCAGCAACAACCAAGCACAACCGCAAATTCTACCTAATCAAAGATCTCTTTCAACAGAAGAACATCAAAGCTCTGGAAGAGATATTCCAAACGGAGACCGACCCCGACCTCAAGGAGATGGCGAACAATTACTTAAAGAATCTGTACGACCTACCCTTTTAAACAAACCTAACAACACGAAAGTCAGCAATGAGGAAATAACTACCTTAGTCAATTCGCTGACTTTCGTTGCTGATGATAATGCTATCCAACTCAATGAAGGTATACAAATCACTGATGAGATAAAAAACACCATTAGCCAATACAAAAGTGGTGGTATTACCAAAGATAATCGCGGGGTATTAGATGAATACTACACCGATGAAAAGTTAGTGAATGCTGTACGCAACCTTATCAAAAACAATTTTTCTCAAAAACAGTCCATTAACGTATTAGAACCCAGTGTAGGTACGGGTAACTTCTTACACGCTACCGATAATTTAGGACTAAAAACCAATGTCTCTGCCTTTGAAATCAATGAAACTACTGCCAAAATAGCCAAACTTCTGCACCCCCAAGCTACTATTAATCTGCGTTCCTTTGAAACCGAATTTATTACCGACAATGGTACCAAAAAAGACTTTACCCCTCGGTACGATTTGGTTATTGGAAATCCTCCTTATGGTAGCCACAGAGGACTTTATTTAGGTTTAGGTGAAGAAACTAAACTCCCCCGCTACGAAGATTATTTTGTAAAACGTTCCCTCGATGTAATGAACGAAGGGGCTACCCTCGCAATGGTACTTCCTTCAGGTTGGCTAAATAGACAGGATAAACTCTCAGGTGCTGAACTCTCTGAGGCGTATCGTCTGCCTAACGGAGCTTTCAAAGCCACCGATGTAGGTACTGATATTGTAATTCTCAGAAAGAATAGTCAGGCGCAAACCCAAAATATCAGCAACTATTTTAAGGAACACCCTCAACAGATATTAGGTGATACTTTACAGCGCAAAAACCGCTTTGGTCGTGAGGAGGACTACGTGAAAGGCAACTTAGATGATGCCCTTACACGCCTACAAGAGTTTGCTACCAAAAAAGTTATACAACCTGAACAAACTCAAACAACACAAGGGGTACAACTTGATATGTTTTCAACTTTTGAGAGTACTCCTGCCAAAGAACCTATTGCAGAAAAAGAAGAAGATGTTGTTGTGCCTACTATCCCTAATGAAGAGTATAACAATTTACTTGTTGAAGCTAAAGAAAAAGTAGGACAAGCAATTAATATCTTTAGGAATATCAAGTTTAAATCATTAGCAGTCATTACTGAATGGGATAATTATGCTGCCTTACTGAGAAAACTCGATAGAAAAAATACTAAATTTACCAAAGAAGAGCTTTCGGATATTAGCAAGAAAGCGGATAGCATTATTCAAGAGCATACCCCAAAAACCAAAAAAACACAAGAAGCTACCAATATTGAAGTTACAACCCAAAACTCTAAAAGCAAAAAACAAGTCATAGAAAATACTGGTGAGTACAAAATACAATCTACTCCAGAGATTAGTAAAAAGACACTCAAATACCACTTTGTAAAAGAAGATACAGTGGTAGATACTGCTTTGCAGAATAGTCATAACATCACTCCTGAGCAAGTAAAAGCCTTTGCTGATACCAATTACAATGGCGAAATAGCCAATCCTGAAATACACGCCCAGTATGCTAATTATTACAGAGGAAAGTACATTCACGATTTTTACTATGCCGAAGGAGATATTTACGAAAAATTAGAACGTCTAACGGTTGATTTTGCAGGTAGATTAGATGATGAAAAACTAAAAGCACAATATAATAAGCAAAAATCACTCTTGCAAAGCGTTTTACCTCCTAAAAAACAGTTGGAAGATATTATCATTTCACCTAATCACGAGTTTGTGCATAATTTTGACTTAGGAAAGGTGGAAAAAGAGGTCTATAACAGCTATATGAGGCGCTATGATATGGTCAAAGTAGATTATAATTTAGCAGATATGTTTAAAGACTTCGTTTTAAAATTACCAAGCCAAGCTCTTGAGCCCTCTTCTTCTTGGGAGGTCAGAGAATTTGTAGATAATCAAACGGTAACGGGTAGTGATAAAGAGCGTAATGCTTTGATACGTGAACGCCGTAAAGAAGTAGCTAATAACCTCTTTCAAAAGTTCCTACGTGAGGAACTTCCTAATGACCTTAAAGAGCGTTTTGTAAACGAGTTCAACCGCAAATACAATAACCTCCACATTCCTGACTATTCTCAGTTCCCTTTGTTCTCTAAAATAAACCAAAACTTCAAAGGCAAACCTTTAGAGCTAACAGAAGTTCAAAAAGCGGGTATCGGTCGCCTTACAACCAAAGGGGTTGGGCTATTGGCGCACGAAGTAGGATTTGGTAAGACACTTTCAGGAGTGCTCTCTATGCACGAGGCGATGGAACGTGGTAATGCCAAACGCCCTCTTATTGTTGTGCCTAATGATAGCATCTTAAAACAGTGGGTAGAAACTATTTTTGAAGCTATTCCTAATGCCAAAGTGAATGTATTAGGCAACCTTGGTAAAGATTACGATTTGTCTCATTTTGACAATAAAGACGATGAAATAACCTTAGTAACTTACGAGGGTTTTCAAAATATTGGCTTTAGTGATGAAATTACCCAACGATTGGCTGAAAAATTTTCTTATATCAACAAAAAGGATGTTGATAGCTTAGAAAATCCTATTACGGGAGGCGTTTCCGATGAAACAATGCGTGAGATAGAATTAGCCCACGCCAAAGAAAAGAAAATGCAGGGAATAATGAAACGAGGCAAAGTATACGATTGGGAAGATTTTGGTTTTGACCACCTTACTTTTGACGAGGTGCATAACGCCAATCATATCGTGGATAAAGTGCGTATAGAGGACAGGCGTTTTGCCTCCGATTTCCGCAGTCAGAACCAACGCCCCTCAAAATTGGGACTCAACACTTGGGTAGCTTCTCAGTATATACAAGAAAATTACGATGGGCGTAATGTTACTTTACTTTCTGCAACTCCTTTCACTAACAAGCCATTGGAGTATTATTCTGTGCTATCCCTTATTGCCAATCAGCGATTAGAAAAATCGGGCTATTTCAATGTAAATAACTTCTTTGAGACCTTTATGGAAGCCGACAACGATATGGAAATTGATGCCAAAGGTGATGTAAAGTTTAAAACTAATGTACGCAGGTTTAAGAACAACGCTCTATTTCAACAACTCTTATCCGAGTTTATTGATATTAAAGGCGAAGAGGACAACCCGCAATTGGTACGCCCTAACCGTATCAATAAGGAATACAAGATTGAACAAAATGAGTTTACAAAAAAAGAATACGACACCCTAAACCTCCTTTTTGACGAAAGTGAAGAAGGGGCTATTCTTTCTCATATCCTCAATGCAAGACTCATCGCTTTTTCTCCTTACCTCTCTAAAAATTACGAAGGTGATATAGACAAAGTAAGTACTAAAGATTTTATAGAGAACTCTCCAAAACTCAAAACCACAATGGACTTAATTTGTCAGAATAAAACCGACAAGCCCGAAGCGGGGCAAATCATCTATTCTGAGTTAGCAGTACAACAATTTTCTCGTCTCAAAGAGTATTTGGTAGACCAAGTAGGCTACAAAGCCGATGAAGTAGGTATCATCACTGGGGCTACCAACAAAAACCAGCGTTTGAGTATTCAAGAACAATTCAACAAGGGAAAAATAAAAGTTATCATCGGTTCAGAAGCCATTCAGGAGGGAATGAATTTGCAAGAAAAAACCTCTGATATGTATCTTCTTACTTTGCCTTATAATTTTACTTCTTTGCGACAAGTAGAGGGTAGGATGTGGAGACAAGGTAATCAATGGGAAAATGTACGTGTGAATTATATGCTTACTAATGATAGTATTGATGTGTTTATGCTCCAAAAACTGCAAGCTAAACAATCTCGTTATATGGAGGCGATAAAAAAAGGGGCAAACATCATTGATGTGTCTGATGTAGATACACAGGAACTCAAAACTGCTATCATCACCAACCCCGAAACACGTGCTGAAATTGAAGTAGAGTTGATGAAAAAACGCTATGAGAATGAGAAAACCAAACACGCTGCTGATTTAGGTTTTATCTCTCGCAAATTCGAAGATTATACTAACGTATATGATGAATATTTAAAAGAGAAAAAAAGCTATGAAGATATCCAGGAATGGGCTAAAACAGATGATTATTGGAAAGAGAAACTACCATATAGAGCTCAACAAGTAGAAAGAGCTAAAAAAGAAGTTGAGCGAGTAATTGAAAAACTGGCGAAAAAGGGTGTCAATATAGCCGATTTTCAACATCAGCAAGAGATTACAGAAAATAAAATAGCCTCTATAGACAAAGCAATCAATGAAGAATTACCCATTATCCGTGAGAGACTTATTACGCAGTACAAACAAGAAAAACAAGAGCGCCTCAATGCCCCACAAATAGACTTTATACAAGAACGGGCTGAAGAGAATAAAACATTCTTTAAACTTCGTCCAACTGCTGAAAAGTCTGAGAATAAGGTTGCAGAAAATAAAACATCTCAAGATGAGGGGCAACGCACTTACAAGGCTTTTAAACGATAATAAAATACCCCTGATAAATTGACTTACTTATCAGGGGCTGTTTCCATATTCATTGGCGTACGAGATTGTACTTGTACTTATACTTGTAGGCTAAACCATATTTTAATTGTAATTCTATTAGCTTTTCAGCATAGTCAGGAGCTGTTGTGTCTAACTGTGCAAATTCCTTTAGATATTCTTCGGCATTAGTTAAATTATCCAAATTAGTATCTGTTATTAAATAGAAAAAGTCTGTGTTTTCAGCTAATAATCTGTTATTCTCAATAGAATAAGTAGCTAAAGGTAACTTATTTTCTTCATTAACTATTTTGTCGCCTAAAGTTGAGTATTTTATTTCTTGAAAAGAGTACTGCCCTGTTTTGTCTGTTATCTTCAGTCTTTTTTCATTGCCAAAAACTACCTTAACAATATAGGTTTGATAGTTACTTTCAGTACTACCTAATAAAGCTCCATACGATTTTTTAAAAAGTTCTGATACTTTACTTTGTTGTGCAGGTTTTTCTGCAATAACTTCTACTGTACCTACCCAAGTTCCTAGCAGCTTATTGTTATCTCCACTATTCGTAGGAGTGTCGTCAGACTTAGAGCAGGCAGTCATTCCGATTGCCATAAAGGTGAGTAAAAATATTTTCTTTACCATTGTTGTTAAGTATTAAAATGTTAATGTTAAGTTACTAATTTGATTGTGCAAAGATACACATTTAATTAGTAATTTCAAAAAATATTCTTTTAGATTACATATAATCAGAGATAAAACAAAAAATATTAGAAAAATCATCTTAAAAAGAATGTACTTATAGGACATCTATAAGTAAAAAATACTTCAATTATATTATTTCCTATTTGACTAATATTCAGTATTTTAAAATTTAATTATCTGAAAAACTGAAAAATATTTTCCTTTTTGTTGGTTGTTTCGTCAAAAATTACTAATTTGCGCCTCTAAATTACTATTGTTTCTTTAACAAGAAGATATATGAATTATAATTCCACTGGTTTTTTTCCTAAATTTGACCCTAAAATCTATTGGAGTTTTGGAGTACTCCTTTGTCTTGGTATTTTCTTATTCATTTTTCAATGCTCTCGTCATGTAGATTGCGAGGAGGCTAACTTCTATGTCTTTGCCGATAACTATGCTGTGAAGGAAGTCATTGAGTTTGGTGATAAAACAAAAAATGCTAAATCGTGGAAATGGGATTTTGGTGATGGTTCTCCTGCCGATTTTAGACAACGTACTTTCCACACCTATGAAAAGACTGGAGAATATGTGGTAACTCTTACTATCAACGGCTCTTGTACTTCTCAAAAGGTGCTTACCATTACCTCTCTCAATCAACAAGTAGGCTACCTGCCTACCATCAAAGCTCCTGATGTGGTCTTTTTAGGTGAAACCACTAAATTCATAGGACAAAAACAAGGAGGTATCTCATTTGAGTGGAGTTTTGGAGAAACTTCCTCTACTGATGCTGTGGGTGATTCTGTAACCTATAAGTTCAAACGCGTAGGGCAAAAGAAGATAACCCTTATCGTCAATGGCGATTTAGATCATATCGCTACCAAAACTATCTATGTAGCCCCTAAACACGTAGTGGCTAAAGAGCCTATAGATATGGAGAGTTATGTATATGAACAACCTCATAGCAATTTTTCGCTGCCTATGGGGAAAGCACAGAAAGACCCCTTGGTGGATATGCTTACCAATATTCCCGTAGCTCCAAAGGCTCCTAAAAAGGAAGACACTCCTTCTTCTGCAAAAAAAGTCCCTGATATTTCTAATGAACAGTTTATCCTACTTCTCAATGGGGTAGCCTCTCAAGCTAAGACAAAAGATGATTTCAAAGACTATCTTTGTGAGAACTACCAAGTCCCTGTAATTATTAATGATGATAAAATTGTGCCTTTTGCACAGTTTTGCAAAGAAATTTCTGGAAAGAAAGTAAAAATAGAAAACCTACGCTTGCAAAAAGACACTGATAATGCTTGTATTCAAAATATTTATGTCTACTACAAAGTAAAAGGAAAAATATTCTGGAAGAAAGGATAATAACAATCATAAAAAATACAAAACAATGGAAGAGAAGAAATTGAGCTATGCCCCAGAGGTTACTAAAGCATTGGAGATAGCACAGAAAATAGCTCGTGAAAATATGAACGCTCGTTACTCTGGCGGACACTTATTGAAAGCCGTTCTCAACAGAGATTTACCACTCTTAAAGCTCTTGGAATCTAAAGGAGTCGATGTGTTCTATTTAGAAGAATGGGCTGAAGTGCGCATTGAGGAAGCTCTAAAAGCTACTAACACTTATTCCTGCGACCCCGATGAAGTGATAGACACTATTTTCACTGAAGCAGAAGCTATTCGGGAAATTTTAGATGAGGAGGAAATTTCCTTATGGGATGTATTTGTAGCATTGAGTACTCAGGGAGTAGCTTTCAATTTCGACCAAATGAAAACCTATCCTGTAACTCGTGCCGAACTCTTAGAAACGACTCCTCTTCCTGCTACATCTGTCGAAAAACCTTTCTCTTCTGCTCCTCTTTCTTCCACGGCTAAAGGTTTTTTGCAAAAATACTGTGTTAATAAAAAAGATGTCCTCAAAGCTAAAGCCTCAAAAGAAATACCTGTTGGCAGAGTTGCCGAAACTCAAAAAATTACCGAAATACTGTGCAGATTTAGCAAACAAAATGTGCTTATCATAGGCGATTCAGGTATAGGAAAAACTACCCTTATCAATAGTTTTGTACAGAAGGTTATAGCGGGTCAAGTCCCCGATGTGTTGTCTAACTTAGCTGTATTTGAATTGGATATGGGAGCCCTCATAGCAGGAGCCTCCTATAAAGGTGAAATAGAAGACCGTATCAAGAACATAGCCCAAGAACTCAAGCAATATCCTAAATCAGTACTTATCATCGAGGAATTACACGCACTTTTAGGTAACTCTTTTGATTCCTCTATGGCAAATCTACTTAAAAGTGAACTTACCAAAGGACTCACTGTCATAGGCACTTCTACTATCGATGAATTTACCAAAAAAATAGAAAAATCAGGTTTAGAACCTTTGTTTGAAAAGGTAGAATTGCAAGAAAGTGATGATGAAACCCATTTTAGAATGCTGCGTCAAACCCTTTCAGCTTATGAAAACCACCATCATATAGCCATAACCGATGAGGCTATTTGGGAAGCCATACGCCTTTCTAAAAGGTATTTAAAAGAGAAAAGTCTGCCTGCCTCAGCGATAGACCTCATAGACCATACAATGTCAGTTGTGAAAACAGCAGGAGCATCTTTCTTAAAAGAAAAAAATGCCTTGCTTACACAAATAATTCACTTGGAGGACAATACACAAGGTTTTACAGAAGAGCAACGCAAAAAAAACGCTGCTTGGTTATTGAACGATATCAAACAACGCATTCCCTTTTTATTAGATGCCTCTACCCTTTTAGAAGAAGAACAAACTACTACTTTTGAAACTGCTGATAACCTATTGAGCTATGGACGCAAACTCATTACCGAAGCTGAAAAAGTAGCTCAAGAAAAACGTTCTCACATTACTGAATGGGATTTAGCTGTACTCATCTCTCAAAAAACGAATATTCCTATAGGCAAACTCAAAGAAGAGGAAAAACAGCGTCTGAGTGATATGGATGCTATTCTTTCCGAGCGGGTAGTAGGGCAAGACCACGCTATTGCTATTATCAGTGAGGCTGTACTCGAAAATCGCTCCGGATTGAGCAAAGCAGGACAACCGATAGGTTCTTTCTTCTTTTTAGGACCTACGGGAACAGGGAAAACAGAATTGGCTAAATCTTTAGCCGAATTCCTTTTCCAAGATGAGAATGCCATTATCCGTTTTGATATGTCTGAGTTCAAAGAAGAGCACTCGGCAGCCTTACTCTATGGAGCACCTCCAGGGTATGTAGGCTATGAGGAAGGTGGTTTATTAGTGAATAAAATCCGACAAAAGCCCTACTCTATCGTACTTTTTGATGAGATAGAAAAAGCCCACGCCTCTGTATTTGATGTATTCCTACAAATAATGGACGAAGGGAAGTTGCACGACCGCTTGGGTAAAGAAGGTGATTTTTCTAATGCTATTATCCTCTTTACCTCCAATATAGGCTCTGACTTTATTGTCAAATCCTTTACTGAGGGGAATATCCCTTCCTCATCTACTCTTTTAGAGATAATGAGTCGTTATTTCCGACCAGAGTTTTTAGGACGTCTTACCGAGATAGTACCTTTTGCACCTATTAGCAAAGAGAATGCTCTAAAAATCTTTGAAATACATTTGAAAAAAGAGCTTTTAAACCTAACAGAGGGTATAAACATCTCACTCAATATTGCTCAAGAAGTAAAAGAGCATTTAGCAGAACAAGGCTATGATGCCACCTATGGAGCTCGTCCTTTAAAAGGCATCATTCGTGCCAAATTACGCCGTCCTTTGGCTAAGAAACTTGTAGCAGGTGAATTTAAAGAAGGAGATACTATAGAGGTACTCTGGGAAAATAATGAAGTTGTTTGGATTAAAAAATAATAAATTATGGCAGTAGAATTTGGAAAATGGCAGGAAATAAAAAGAAATCCTACAATACCTTTTACACAAGAAAAAGGCGTTTTAATAAAAGGATGGTGGAGTGCTGATAAAGAAGGGAAAAATGTTATCACAAATGCTTCTTTAGAAGACACCGTATATTTTCATATAGAGATGATGGGAGCATCTATACAAGATGGGGATAAACTTAGCTTACAATTATATGAATATGATACTTTTATATGGGTTGATAGTTTTAATTTGGATGATAAAATAGAAAATCCTAAAGAATGTATTATAAAAGATGGTAAAGCTCTACTTGAAGTCTTTTTGAAACCTGATTGGAATAAGTACATAGAAGAAGATACAGGCTATGAAATTGAGCTTTATTGGAAAGTGAAATATAGTAAAAAAGATATTACAATCAACCTTCCAGATAAAAGTGAAAATTATTTAAATGTTAAAAACGATCGTAATATATTCATAAAACCAGTAATGGCAGAAAACGGATATAATTATGGTATACCAGAAATATACGACTATAACGGAGATCTCCTTATGTTCAGTTATATAGACAAAGTTGAATTGATAAAAGAGGATTACCAAGAAGAGAATTATTTAAAAAGCTTTCTAATTTCTGGAGGAGCCTATTGGGCTGATAAAAAATTACCTTCAATTTCAGAAAAGATTGCGATAGCTAAAATAAACTCAGGCTATAGAGTTAATCAAGCAGGTAAAGTAATAAAATATGATTATTGGGAACAATTTTTAGAAAGCAAAAGAACTCTTAGACAATCTATACCTTTTGAAAGAAGAAAAGCAAAAGGTATAGATCAAGTCGCAATAATGAAGACAAAGAACTGGATGACTCAAAAGCTTTATTTTATAAAAAATGCTGCAAATATGTTTAGTAATTTTTATAGTTTAGAAGAGTTAGCCAGAGGAAAAGGGGATATGAATTCTGTATTATCTGATGCACTTGTATTAGCTACAAACTCCACCCCTATATTGGGCATACTAACCAAGATGACTCTTGATGTATTAGCAACGCCAATGAGTATGTTTATAGAAGAAGGTAGAAATATAGATAAAAAGAAAATTGATAAGGTTAAATTTAAAGGTCTTCTTGAATTTGAAAAAGAGCTTAATAAATCTACCTTTTTAAAAAATATATATAAAACACATAACATTAGTTATGAAACAATGCAAGGTATTATAAGCAAAACTATCAAAAAACAAGAAAATATGAAGTCTGCTAATAATGAGGTGACAATAGTGTACAAAGAGGTTAAAAATGGTATCTTAATAGATTGTTTTTTTGTAAATATAAAAGAATAATAAATAATTATGAAAAAGTATATATATATAATTGTGATTCTATTTGTAGTAGGATGTAATACAAGCAAGAAAGTTCAATTAATACCATTGAATAATGAGAATGTTGAAATAAATTTTATTGAATATAATGAGAAAAGAGTTTCTTTATATCTTCAAAAAAAAATGAAATTGAAGAACTCTTACTTTTCAACTGCAAAAGTAAAATTAAACTATTTCGTTCAAGGAGAACAAATAGATGAGACTGATGCTTATGCGTTAGATTATGATAGATATGGAAATTTATCTTTTATTGGTAGTGATAAAGGGGAAGTATGGGGCGAAATAAAAATATCACCTTTAAGAGAAAGAGAAATTATATATGAGAGATATATTCCTATTGAACCTTTTGAATTTGTGGGAATATACAAGAGTTTAGAGCAATATATATCCTTGGCAAAACACCCTATAAGAAAGAGTGGCCTAACAGGGGAGTCTTTTGAAGATACAAGTGTACTTGTCTATAAAGAATCATTTTCTGAGTTCAAACTAAAGAACCCTGAACTTGTAGAGACCCTAACCAAGGGAGATACTATAGAATTAGAGATATTAAGCCCTGAGAAAGAAAAATATCGTTATAATGCAGAATGGTAAATTGTGTATTTTTTTACAAATAACTAAGAATTATTTATGTTTGGAAAGTTTATTTACTTAATAAGTAGTGCTTTACTACTATCTTGCTCGGCAAGCCGTTATCTTGCTGAGCTTCCTTATCATTACCCTACCGATGCTTTCTACAAAGCAGTATTAGCCCAAAAGAAACAAATCAATGAGCAATATACCTTGGTAGATGATAAGGGAGAAAACCTATCCGATAAGGAATTAGCCTTAAGAGAGAAATACTCCATTATTTTGGCTGTACCTCCTAAAAAAATCACTAATTATAAGCTCTATGCTTTTATAGATGAGTGGATAGGAACACCTTATAAGGAAAAGACCTTAGAAAAACAAGAGGGGGCAGATGCTTCTTACTTTATACAAGCCTTGTTCAGTGAAGTGTATGAAACTACTTTTCCCAAAACTCCCGATGGCATTTTCCGCTCTAAGGATTTACAACTTTTCACAGGGCGTACTTACTTGAAAGAAGGAGATATTTTGTTTTTTAGGTATGATAAGTTTAAACCTATTTCCGATGTAGGTTTGTATTTAGGAAATGGCAGGATATTGGCTTGTACTACACAAGGGCTAAACATCTATGATTTCAACGATGAGTACTTCCAAAAACGCTATACAAGTGCTGGAAGACTTAAAGAGAAAAAATAAAAACAAAAATTTGCGCTTTTGTAATTTATTTGTATATTTGCCACGTCCAAAAACTATCAAAATGGAACACCTAACAGGAGTTATAAATGAGATAAATCACTTACCTTATGATATAAGGGCAGAAGTGCTATTAAACCATTTGTTAGACAAAGGAATCATCTCTGACAACGAATATATAGTAAAACACCAAGGACAGTTTGTACGTGGTTATCGCACCGATGTACTAAGTGCAAAACTTACTGATTTCAACTACGATCCTACCCAATTGATAGAGGTAAGCCTTTCTCGTGATAGTTTGTACGATATACTCCCCGAAAGCGTCGCTCACCATACCAAGAATGAAACTCAAGGCAAGGGAGTAGATACAATGCTCAAAGATTACAGAGAAAGGAAACAAGAAGAAAAAGCTGCTCGTACCTTTTTTAGTCCTTTTGAGAATGAAATTTTTAAGTTAGGGGTAGAAATAGAATCCTTTGAACAAGATAGCTTTAAAGAGCTTAATGCCAACAAAATTTCTACATTATTCTATGAACTTTGGGGCATTTCAAAAGATTTTCCTACTTTCTTAGTTTCTAAGTTTATACGATTATTGCCTTATAGCTACAAAATAGTAGGCAATATCCCTCTTACAGTGCAAATACTCTCAAAACTTTTAGGTGAAGAAGTACATATCAAAGAAAAAGAGTTTGCCACTTATTCTGATGAATCACAAGGTTTTTGCTTGGGAGAAGACATCTACTTAGGAGTAGATATGATCACAGGTATAGCTTATGAAGATTATACCAAACACCTGACCCTTGAGATAGGTCCTTTAAAGCATTCTGCTTTCACCGATTACATTCTTGGGGGCAATAAAGAAAAATTCGTTATAATGTTCTGTGAGCACTTTTTTCCTTTGGAAGTAGAAATCCAGTTAAGTGTATTGCTCTCAGAAGAAGAAAGCCAATTTGAATTAAAAGAAAACAACGACCCTATTTTAGGTTATAACACTTGTATATGAAAGAGTTAAAGAATTACTTCATCAATTTGTTCGACCCTCGTCTATTGGTAATATTATTGTTTTTAGTAGCTATGTGTATAGCTATTACCATTATTTTTTCAAAGAAAGTACCTGAGTTCAAACAGTATAAAACCAATATCTACATCTATCTGTTCTTAACAGTATTGGTGTATGCAGTCATTGCCTTTTTAGGATATAGCCGCCTTTTCGAAGGGAAAACTCTAAGTGAATTTATTTTCTATCAAATCTGTACCTTGACCCTTGGTGTATTTCACTGCTATTTCTATCGCTTGTTTTTCAACAAATTCAAACTGGAGGACGATGTGTTCAAAGAATTATTTTTTGCCTTATTAGTCGTGCTATATGCCGCAGTACCTTTTTTGTTAATTTACACTTTTTTAAACGGAATGTACTATATGCCCCTAATGATGGGTAATTTCATAGTCTTTTTCATACCTACTTTAGTAAATGCGAGCTTCAATCATTCTCTAAAGATACCACCTAAAATCTACACCACTTGGCAATTCCCCGAAAACTACAAAGAATTAGTAGGAGTGAGCGATGATGAGATGCGCGATTTAGTAGTATTCACACTAATGATAAAAAAAGAAGAAAATGATAAAGACTATACTTTATATCGTGCCAAAGG
>NZ_KE150489.1:0-2500 GCF_000411575.1 Capnocytophaga sp. oral taxon 336 str. F0502
TTTATAAGAAGGCGGCGACATACTCTCCCACAACAAGTGTAGTACCATCTGCGCTAAAAGGTTTAACTGCTCTGTTCGGAATGGTAAGAGGTGAGACCTTTGACTATAACCACCTTAAATCTTTAGGCCTTAGGTTGTGCGACTCAGAACTAATACCTGATGCCTGTGGCCTAATGCCTTGATATTTTAACATATAGGGATAAAAAACATATTTTCTCAATTGACAATTGATAATTAACAATTGTTGTGATGCTAACGCTCTTTAAAAGAATCTCTACGCGCGAAAAGTCTACGGGTGATTAGTATTACTCGGCTATGATGTTACCACCGTTACACCTGTAACCTATCAACGTGGTCATCTCCCACGACCCTTAAAAGAAATCTCATCTTGTGGCGGGTTTCGTACTTATATGCCTTCAGCACTTATCCCATCCGCACTTAGCTACTCTGCTATGCCCTTGGCAAGACAACAGATACACCAGCGGTGCGTCCAACTCGGTCCTCTCGTACTAGAGTCAGATCCACGCAAATTTCTAACGCCCACAGTAGATAGAGACCGAACTGTCTCACGACGTTCTGAACCCAGCTCGCGTGCCACTTTAATGGGCGAACAGCCCAACCCTTGGGACCTTCTCCAGCCCCAGGATGTGACGAGCCGACATCGAGGTGCCAAACCCCCCCGTCGATGTGAGCTCTTGGGGGAGATCAGCCTGTTATCCCCGGCGTACCTTTTATCCTTTGAGCGATGGCCCTTCCATACGGAACCACCGGATCACTATGCTCTACTTTCGTACCTGATCGACTTGTGGGTCTCTCAGTCAAGCCCCCTTATGCCATTGCACTCTACGCACGGTTACCAAGCGTGCTGAGGGAACCTTTAGAAGCCTCCGTTACTCTTTTGGAGGCGACCACCCCAGTCAAACTACCCTCCACGAATTGTCCCCTGCATCGCAGGGTTAGACCTCAGATAAGCAAAGGGTGGTATTTCAACAACGACTCCACAACTACCAGAATAGCCACTTCATAGTCTCCCACCTATCCTACGCATCACTTATCCAAGACCAATACGAAGATATAGTAAAGGTGCACAGGGTCTTTTCGTCCCACTGCGGGTAATCGGCATCTTCACCGATACTACAATTTCACCGAGCTCATGGCCGAGACAGTGTCCAAATCGTTACACCATTCGTGCAGGTCGGAACTTACCCGACAAGGAATTTCGCTACCTTAGGACCGTTATAGTTACGGCCGCCGTTTACTGGGGCTTCAATTCAAACCTTCGTGTTACCACTAAGCTCTCCTCTTAACCTTCCAGCACCGGGCAGGTGTCAGACCCTATACCTCATCTTTCGATTTTGCAGAGTCCTGTGTTTTTGATAAACAGTCGCTTGGACCTCTTCACTGCGGCCTATCTTACGATAGGCGACCTTTCTCCCGAAGTTACAGGTCTATTTTGCCTAGTTCCTTAGCCATGAATCTCTCGAGCGCCTTAGAATTCTCTTCCCAATCACCTGTGTCGGTTTACGGTACGGGCATTAATCTTCGCTTTTCTTGGAAACGTTATCACCACTCTATCACCTCGACCGAAGCCTCAGTGTACTATCAAAGCCATAACAGCTCCTTTAACGTACTATTCCGTCAGTACGCGGTAGTTATCTCGTTCCGTCACTTTTATTAGATTAATGGTACAGGAATATTAACCTGTTGTACATCCACTTTCCCTACTCGGGTGCGCGTTAGTCCCCGACTAACCCTCAGCTGATTAGCATAGCTGAGGAAACCTTGATCTTTCGGCGGGCAGGTTTCTCGCCTGCCTTATCGTTACTTATGCCTACATTTTCTTTTCTATCAGCTCCACTATGTCTCACAACTTTAGCTTCTACGCCTATAGAATGCTCCCCTACCGGTATATCTTTCAATAACCCCATAGCTTCGGTAATATGCTTATGCCCGTTTATTATCCATGCCCAACCGCTCGACTAGTGAGCTGTTACGCACTCTTTAAATGTATGGCTGCTTCCAAGCCAACATCCTAGCTGTCAGTGCAGTCAGACCGCGTTTGGTCAACTTAGCATATATTTGGGGACCTTAGCTGATGGTCCGGGTTCTTTCCCTTTAGGATATGGACCTTAGCACCCATACCCTCACTGCTGATGAGCATTTAATAGCATTCGGAGTTTGTCAGGAATTGGTAGGCGATGAAACCCCCGCATCCAATCAGTAGCTCTACCTCTATTAAACTCACATCAACGCTGCACCTAAATGCATTTCGGGGAGTACGAGCTATTTCCCAGTTTGATTGGCCTTTCACCCCTACCCTCAGGTCATCCGAAGTCTTTTCAACGACAACCAGTTCGGTCCTCCACGCTGTGTTACCAGCGCTTCAACCTGCCCAAGGGTAGATCACCAGGTTTCGCGTCTACTACTACCAACTTAACGCCCTATTCAGACTCTCTTTCGATGCGGATTCGTATCTGAAATACTTATCCTCGCTGGTAAC
>NZ_KE150489.1:5000-105234 GCF_000411575.1 Capnocytophaga sp. oral taxon 336 str. F0502
CATCTTTCACCACCGTAGCTTTAATATAAAAACGATGCCGTCCCTATATACTATGGGGTATTAATCCAAATTTCTTCGGGCTATCCCCCAGTGAAAGGCAGATTGTATACGCGTTACGCACCCGTACGCCGGTCTCAGTTACCCGAAAGTAACTTCCCCCTCGACTTGCATGTGTTAGGCCTGCCGCTAGCGTTCATCCTGAGCCAGGATCAAACTCTTCATCGTTAAATTCTTTTATATCTTCTAACCGATCTTCAAGTTATTGACTTCAGGTTTCACTCAATCCTTTAAATCTTCTTTGTGCTGTACAACATTATGTCAAGGTACGTGTTGTTTCTTCTACTCCAGAGGCACTACTCTCCTCTTTTGCGGGTGCAAAGGTACACCTTTTATCTTTACCTCCAAAATTTTTATACATTTTTTTTGAAGAAAATTTTTAATAATTTGATAAGTGATTGATTACTAACTTTATAAATTTTCAATATTTTATTTTTTTATTATCAATATAACACTTCTTTATATTTTCTAAGCATTAATACTTTTCAAATACATCATTACTACAACAGTTTATGTGCGATGAGATACTCAGCAATCTGTATGGTATTAGTAGCAGCTCCTTTGCGTAGGTTATCAGCTACTACCCATAAGTTAAGAGTATTAGGTTGTGACTCGTCACGACGGATACGCCCTACAAATACGTCATCTTTTCCGTGAGCGTACAGTGGCATAGGGTAAGTATTCGTATCAGTATTATCCTGCACCTTAATCCCAGGCGATTGTACTAAGAGCGCACGCACTTCATCAATATTAAAATCCTTTTTCAATTCTACATTCACCGCTTCACTATGTCCGCCTACTACCGGTATGCGCACCGCTGTAGCTGTTATTGCAATACTGTCGTCTCGGAGTATCTTTTTAGTTTCACGCACCAATTTCATTTCTTCCTTGGTATAACCATTATCTTCAAACACGTCACAATGAGGAATCACATTGCGGTGTATTGGGTAATGATAAGCCATCTCGCCTTTTTCTCCTTTGTATTCGTTTTCTAACTGGCGTACGGCTTTCACTCCTGTACCTGTAATCGATTGGTAAGTAGAGACTACCACACGCTTGATACCGTATTTCTTTTGTAAAGGAGCTAAAGCTACGAGCATCTGTATCGTAGAACAATTAGGGTTTGCAATAATCTTATCGTCTTTCGTAAGCACATCGGCATTGATTTCAGGGATTACCAATTTTTTAGTATCGTCCATACGCCACGCCGATGAGTTATCTACCACTGTTGTCCCTACTTGGGCAAACTTAGGTGCCCATTCTTTAGAGACGGTAGCTCCTGCTGAAAAAAGAGCTAAATCGGGTTTGAGCGATACGGCTTGTTGTAAGCCTATCACAGTATATTCAGTTCCTTGAAAAGTAATTTTCTTCCCTACTGACTTCTCTGATGCTACGGGAATTAATTCAGTTACAGGAAATTTGTGTTCTGCAAGTACTTCTAACATCACGTTACCTACCATTCCGGTAACGCCTACTACTGCTACTCTCATTTTTAATTATAATTTTGTTTTATTTTAATTCTTTTACTTCCATATTGTCATACTGTACAATATATACGCCTTGGTTTTCATAGCCACCTCCCTTATAAGCATTTTTTAGGTAGGCAAATTTATTCTCTAAGTAAGAAGTCTCTCCTATACGTGTATTGGCACTGGTAAGATTGCCCGATACTCCCAAACGCAATACAGCATCCATAGTAAGGTCAAACCCGCGAACAGCATACTTATTAGGTAGAATACCATAAGTCTTTAAATATCGCGCAGAAAAACTATCTGTACCATTAGAATATTTATTTACAGTAGGATAAGTAAAGCGTAAATCGGATAGCTGGTTGTTAGAAAGGTTATTAGAATCGTATACTGAACCTCTATCCACAGTCGCCAACATAATCTTAGGGAAGGTGTTGTTCCTTTTAGATTTAAGCGCATTGTGCAACAAACGCACTGCCATCGACACGTAACCTATATCATTCGACTGTAATAACACTACATTTTCCTTGTTGTAGTTTAGAGCATTAACAAATCCATTAGCCGACATTTCGGTTACTACCTTAGCATTAGGGAATGAACGCTCTAATTTCTCACGCAAAGAACTATTCTTGCTATCAGCTAAGATAATCATATTCTCATCTGAATAGTTTTTGTTCAGATAGTCAATCATTTGTGCTTGCAACACCTCATCGTTCGGTAAGGTCTGATACACATTAGGATTGAGAGTTATATTCTTATTAGATAAAGGAGCTAATAATATCGTATTGTTACTTGTAACCAATGATGCCAAAGTATTAAACGATTTAGTGGTAAAAGGACCTATTACTACTTGTGAGTTCTGTACTGAGGCGTTAGAAGCTATCTTCTTTAAGTCTCCTTCACTATCGTATACATTCACTTTAAACTTATATCCCATTTTTTGAAGAGAGTCCAAAGCTATTAGAGCTCCTGAATAGAAATCGGTAGCCACAGGAGTTAGTTTATTTTCAGTAAGTCTAGATTTTATAATAGCGATTTGTCCAGTGCTGACATCCGATAGTTTAAAGGGTAAAATATAAGATATCTCCTTCACATTGGCTGGTGAAGATGCTGAACGCAAGGTATTGTTAGAATTCTGAAAGTTGTAGTTTGCTGTATTATTCTGTGAAGCACTCTTATAGTGTTCGTAATTCTCTTTGGGTATCCATATTTGAGCATCGCTTTTCAATCCATCTTTAAGACTAGGATTTAGTTTCACAAGTTCAGCTTCCGATAAACCGAACTTGCGTTCTAAGCTGTAAAATCCTTCCCCTCTCTCCACAAGATAAAGCACCACTTCTTTCTTAGTATTAGGGCGAGCTGGTGGTTCAGGCTCTGTACTATCGGTAGAAGAGGCTGGCACCCAGATTTCTTGCCCTTCTCTTATACTATTAGGGTTGAAACCTTTTTCGTTTTTGTTCAGCTTTTCCAATTCCTCTACACTCACATTGTGATTTTTAGCAATGCGCCAAAGTGTTTCTTGTGGTTTTACTACGTACCGCTTTTGTCCTTGTACGCTTTTTTGTACCATTTCAGCTGTTTTGCTAAATAGCGGAATAGTAATACGCTCACCCTCTTGTAACTCTCTTATATAGAGGTCTAAATTATAACGCTTTAAATCATCAATAGTGATGTTGTATTTTTGCGACAGACCAAAGAAAGTCTCACCTCCTTTTACCAAGTGAGTCGTAAACCCTACAGGACGTTGGGTATTGTAATGCTTCACTTTACTGATAGGAATATTGATAGTCATTCCCTTTTGTACTCCATCTTTAAGCCCTGGGTTGAGTTTTAAGATGTCAGCAGGCGAAAAGCGATAGGTCTTAGCTATATTTTCAATACTTTCATAGTTATTTGCTGTGTACGTTTGCGGTTGTGCATAGGCAACTCCTAAGCACAATAACAAAGCTAATGTAAAAAGTTGTTTCATAATATTGTCTTATGATTTATTTTTTTAGTGTTAATTGATAATTCTAAATTGTTTATTGTCTATTCCCATTCTATCGTGGCAGGCGGTTTACTGCTGATATCGTACACCACACGGTTTACGCCTTTCACCTTATTGATAATATCGTTAGACACTTTTTGCAGAAATTTATAAGGTAAGTCTACCCAATCTGCCGTCATACCGTCTATGCTTTCCACAGCGCGCAAGGCTACCACACGCTCGTAGGTACGTTCGTCTCCCATTACTCCCACACTGTTGATAGGCAGTAAAATAGCCCCTGCTTGCCACACTTTGTCGTATAGGTTGTTTTCTTTCAGTGCGTTGATGAATATAGCATCTACTTCTTGTAAAATAGTTACCTTTTCGGCAGTGATATCTCCCAAAATGCGGATAGCCAATCCAGGTCCCGGAAAAGGGTGTCTGCCTAATAGTTCATCACTGATGCCCAAACTGCGTCCTACTCTTCGCACTTCATCTTTGAAGAGCATACGCAAAGGCTCTACTACTTTCAATTTCATATAGTCGGGTAAGCCTCCTACGTTATGATGTGATTTGATAGTCGCTGAAGGTCCCTTTACTGATAGTGATTCAATCACATCAGGATAGATAGTGCCTTGTGCCAACCATTGAGCATCGGTAATTTTATGAGCCTCATCATCAAACACTTCAATAAAAACACGCCCTATGGTTTTGCGTTTCTCTTCGGGGTCGGTTTTACCTGCTAAGGCAGTAAGGAAACGCGCTGAGGCATCTACACCCTTCACATTCAGTCCCATACCCTCATATTGTTTCAGTACGTTTTCGAACTCGTTTTTGCGCAAGAGTCCATTATTTACAAAAATACAATGTAATTGCTTGCCAATCGCTTTGTTAAGTAATACAGCAGCTACCGTAGAGTCTACTCCTCCCGATAAGCCTAATATCACTTTCTCATTACCTACTTGTGCTTTTAGCTGGGCAACCGTCATCTCTACAAAGTTGTCGGACGTCCAATTAGGGATAAGTTTCGCTATTTTGAAAAGGAAGTTAGCTAATAGCTTCATTCCATCAACTGAGTGGGTCACTTCGGGGTGAAACTGAATTGCGTAGGTTTCTTCTCCTTCTATGCGATAAGCAGCGTTCACTACATCAGGAGTGCTCGCCAAACAAACCGCCCCAGTAGGCAATTGTTTGATAGTGTCACTATGGCTCATCCACACTACACTTCCTTCTGCAATCCCTTCAAAAAGAGGTTCATTAGGCTTAATATAGGTAAGGTGAGCACGCCCGTACTCTCGTATGTTCGAAGGGGCTACTTCACCACCGCCAAAGTGTGCCAAATACTGCGCTCCGTAACATACTGCCAAAAGAGGCATTTTACCTTTCAGTGCTGATAGGTCTGGGTGCAAGGCTTCTGCACTACGCACCGAATAAGGCGAACCTGAGAGTATCACTGCCGAGAAGTCTTCTAAGTTCTCAGGCAAATGGTTGTAGGGGTGCATTTCGCAATACACGTTCAATTCGCGCACACGGCGTGCAATAAGTTGGGTGTATTGCGAGCCAAAGTCTAATAATAAAAGACGTGAGCCCTGAAAAGTATCTTTATTCATCGTCAAGGGTTGCTGCGGCAGTAAGCACCGCTTGTTTCAAATTTTCTTTATAATCAATCATTTTTTGCAAGAGCTCAGCGTCGGCACTTGCCAATATTTGCACGGCTAATAAACCTGCGTTCTTAGCAGCATTTAAAGCTACGGTAGCCACAGGCACTCCGCCAGGCATTTGTAAGATAGAAAGGATAGAATCCCAACCGTCAATAGAGTTACTGCTTTTCACCGGCACACCTATCACAGGCAAAGGCGACATCGAGGCAACCATACCAGGTAAATGAGCTGCACCTCCTGCTCCCGCAATAATTACCTGAATGCCTTTTTTATGAGCGTTCTTACTGAACTCCATCAGCTTTTCAGGCGTGCGATGCGCCGACACGATGTCTACCACAGTTGTGATACCAAAGGACTTGAGGATATCAATAGCGTCCTGCATCACAGGCAAATCACTCTTGCTTCCCATTACCACAGCTACTTTCATTTTGTCTATATTTTGGTGCAAAGGTACAAAAAAATATCAATTCACAATATAAAGGCTTTATATTTTGTTTCCCCGTGCTACTTCCCTGCAACCTTGTCATTCGCCATTCGCAACTCGTCATTAATTTGGTATCATTAGTATTTTGGGTATTGTAATATTAAATTTGTCTTTGCGCTTTCTGCAAATACGCCTTGTCTTTTAGTCTAATAGCTATCTATATTTTTTCCTCTTGAAGTATGCTTATTTTTCTATTTACCTTTGCTCATCTCACATTTTTGTATCGCCACACTATTCTTTTAAAAAGATTACTTCTTTCTCTTATTTTCGTTTTTCTTCTACTTTAAATCCGCTCAAATCTCTTTTTTCTACTCATTCTTAACCCCTCATTATTAACTACTTATACACCCTTTCTATATCTATCTTCCAAGATTCGTATAAGCTTCCTATAAGCTCTCTATAAGCTACCACCACCCTCTCAACAGCTACTTTACCTCTTGTTTTTTACCTTTCACCTAAATTTTCTCTTCCGAATCTCTCCGTTATCTTCCGAAACCTCCAACCTGCCAAGTAACTTTTTTCATTCCACCTCATATTTTCGGTAAGTGTTTTGGAGCAGATGCACTATTTACTTTTTAGCTTCAAAAATAGATAGGAATCAGTACCTACCCGTTAATGAACAGAGATTTAATTACTAACTGACACTTTGTCATTTGTTACACATTTCTAATCAAGTAGTTATTATTAAATAATAATCAGATTGTTAATTATTTTTAGATTCCTATTTAATATTACATTTGGTATAAAAAACCTTTTAAAAAACTGTCTTTTTGTCAGTTAAAAGCTGTTGGCACAACTCTTGCCCTATTGGGAGTGAACAAATCATAAAATGTTGAACACACTAAATTGAAAATATATGAATTTTAATAACTTTACTATCAAAGCGCAAGAAGCGGTACAAACCGCTCAGCAAATTGCCCAGCAGTACGGGCACCAGGAATTGCAAAACGAACATTTCTTCAAAGCTATTGAGCAAGTAGATGAGAACGTATTGCCTTTCCTATTCAAAAAATTGAATATCAACCGCGAGCAACTAAATAAACAGTTGGATGCAGCCTTACAAGGTTTTGCAAAAGTAAGCGGTGGCGATATGGGGCTCTCACGCGAAGCAAGCACTATGCTCAACGAGGCTGCTAACATCGCTAAAAAATGGAACGACGAATATGTATCCTTAGAACACCTTATATTGGCTATCTTCAAATCAAACAGTAAAATCGCCCAAGCCCTCAAAAACCAAGGCGTGAGTGAAAAAGAGTTGGAGAAAGCCATTCAAGAATTGCGCAAAGGCGAACGCGTAACTTCGGCTTCAGCTGAAGATACTTACAATTCGCTCAACAAATACGCCAAAAACCTCAATCAGTTAGCTGATAGCGGGAAACTCGACCCTGTGATTGGTCGTGATGAGGAAATACGTCGTGTATTGCAAATTCTTTCACGCCGTACCAAGAACAACCCTATGTTGGTGGGTGAACCTGGGGTAGGTAAAACGGCTATAGCCGAAGGCTTAGCGCACCGTATTGTGAAAGGTGACGTACCTGAAAACCTAAAAGACAAGGTGATTTACTCCCTTGATATGGGTGCCCTTATCGCAGGTGCGAAGTACAAAGGTGAGTTTGAAGAACGACTCAAATCGGTAGTGAAAGAGGTTACCTCATCCGATGGCAATATCATTCTGTTTATAGATGAAATTCACACCCTTGTGGGAGCAGGAGGAGGCGAAGGTGCTATGGACGCTGCTAATATATTAAAACCTGCCTTAGCTCGTGGTGAACTCCGTGCCATTGGTGCCACTACTCTCGACGAATACCAAAAGTACTTTGAGAAAGACAAAGCTCTCGAACGTCGTTTTCAAAAGGTAATGGTAGACGAACCTGATACCGAGAGTGCTATCTCAATATTGCGTGGTATCAAAGAAAAATACGAAACTCACCACAAAGTACGTATCAAAGACGAGGCGATTATCGCAGCAGTAGAACTTTCTGAACGCTATATTACTAATCGTTTCTTACCCGATAAGGCAATAGACCTAATGGACGAGGCAGCTGCCAAGCTCCGTATGGAAATCAATTCTAAACCCGAAGAGTTAGACGTACTCGACCGTAAGATAATGCAACTCGAAATAGAAATTGAGGCTATCAAACGTGAGAAAGACGAAGATAAGCTCAAAATGTTATATGTAGATTTGGCAAATCTTAAAGAAGAACGTAACGCTATCAATGCTAAATGGCAGAGTGAAAAAAGCGTAATTGATGAAGTGCAAACCACTAAGGAAGCTATTGAGAAATACCGTTTGGAAGCCGATAGAGCTGAACGTGAAGGCGACTACGGTAAAGTAGCCGAATTGCGCTATGGCAAAATCAAAGAAGCGGAAGACAAGTTAGTAGAATTGCAAAAGAATTTAGACAGCAAGTCACACGAAAATGCTCTTGTAAAAGAAGAAGTAACCGCCGAAGACATCGCTGAAGTAGTCGCAAAATGGACAGGTATACCTGTAGCTAAAATGTTACAAGGCGAACGCGAAAAACTCTTAAACTTAGAAAAAGAATTGCATCGTCGTGTAGTAGGTCAAGAAGAAGCCATCGAGGCAGTTTCCGATGCCATACGCCGTAGTCGTGCTGGTTTGCAAGACCCACGTCGTCCTATAGGTTCTTTTCTTTTCTTAGGAACTACGGGGGTAGGTAAAACCGAACTTGCCAAAGCCTTAGCCGAGTATCTATTCGACGATGAAAATGCAATGACGCGTATCGATATGAGCGAATACCAAGAGAAACACGCTGTGAGCCGATTAGTAGGTGCGCCTCCAGGATATGTGGGTTATGACGAAGGTGGTCAGCTTACTGAAGCTGTGCGTCGTCGTCCCTATTCCGTAATACTTTTAGACGAAATCGAAAAAGCTCACCCCGATACATTCAACATCTTGTTGCAAGTACTCGACGAAGGTAGGCTTACTGACAACAAAGGTCGTACCGCCGACTTTAAGAATACGATTATCATTATGACCTCCAATATGGGTAGCCATATCATTCAGGAAACTTTTGAAAAGTATCCTAAGGATACCGAGCGCGCTATCGACGAGTCACGTGACGAGGTGTTACAACTCCTCAAACAAACTGTACGTCCTGAGTTTTTGAACCGTATAGACGACATTATAATGTTCACACCGCTCAACGCCAAGGATATCCGTAGCATTGTGCGTTTGCAATTGCAATCAGTGTTCCGTATGGTTGTCAAAGAAGGCATCTTGCTCGATGCTACCGATGAGGCTATTGATTACTTAGCACAAAAAGGTTTTGACCCTCAGTTTGGTGCTCGTCCAGTGAAACGTATCATTCAGAAAGAAGTGCTTAACAAGCTTTCTAAAGAAATTTTGAGTGGCACAGTACAACGTGATGCTGTCATCTTATTAGATGCTTTTGATAACCAATTGGTATTTAGAAATAGTCAAAAATGACAATTTGTCAGTTTTTAGTCCTTTGGCACAGTGATTGACTGCAACTAACTGCGTAAGCGTAAGGCTTACAAAAATAATGTTGAACTTAAAAAACGATAATATTAATATGAGTAAGATTATAGGTATTGACTTAGGAACCACAAACTCTTGTGTTTCTGTAATGGAAGGTAATGACCCCGTGGTGATTACCAATGCCGAAGGTAAACGCACAACCCCTTCAGTGGTAGCTTTTACCGAAGGTGGCGAAATAAAAGTAGGTGATGCTGCCAAACGTCAGGCGGTTACTAACCCTAAAAACACGATATATTCTATCAAGCGTTTTATGGGTAACAAGTTTTCTGAATTAGAAAAAGAAATCGCTCGTGTACCTTATAAAGTAGTACGTGGCGACAACGATACTCCTCGTGTGGACATAGATGGACGTTTGTATACTCCACAAGAAATCTCAGCTATGATTCTTCAAAAGATGAAGAAAACTGCAGAAGACTTCTTAGGACAACCCGTAACAAGCGCGGTAATTACTGTACCAGCTTACTTTAACGACGCTCAACGTCAAGCTACTAAAGAAGCAGGTGAAATCGCAGGCTTAAAAGTAGAACGTATCATCAACGAACCTACTGCCGCTGCATTGGCTTATGGCTTGGATAAAGACCATAGCGACCATAAGATTGTTGTATTCGACTTTGGTGGTGGTACTCACGATGTGTCTATCTTGGAACTTGGCGACGGCGTGTTTGAAGTACTCGCTACTGATGGTGATACCCACTTAGGAGGTGATGATGTAGATGAAAAAATCATCAACTGGTTGGCTGAAGAGTTTGAAAAAGAAGAACAAATCGACCTTCGTAAAGACCCTATGGCATTGCAACGTCTTAAAGAAGCTGCTGAAAAGGCTAAGATTGAACTTTCTTCAACTACTGAAACCGAAATCAATTTGCCTTATATCACTGCTACAGCTTCAGGTCCTAAACACTTGGTGCGTAAGCTCAGCCGTGCTAAATTTGAACAACTTATCGACGACCTAGTAAAACGTACTATTGAGCCTTGCAAAAAAGCGTTGGAAAATGCTGGTCTCAGCGTAAGTGATATCAACGAAGTAATCTTAGTAGGTGGTTCTACTCGTATTCCTGCCGTACAAGAAGCCGTTGAAAAATTCTTTGGCAAAAAACCTAATAAGAGCGTAAACCCTGATGAGGTAGTAGCCATTGGAGCCGCTATTCAAGGGGGGGTACTTACTGGTGATGTGAAAGATGTATTGCTTTTGGACGTTACTCCTCTTTCTTTGGGTATCGAAACTATGGGAGGTGTGATGACTAAACTGATAGAAGCCAATACCACTATCCCTACTAAGAAATCGCAAGTGTTCTCAACTGCTGCCGACAATCAACCGAGTGTGGAAATTCACGTATTGCAAGGTGAAAGACCTATGGCAAACGACAACAAAACTATCGGTCGTTTTCACTTAGATAACATTCCGCCTGCCCCACGTGGCGTACCACAAATTGAGGTTACCTTCGATATCGATGCTAACGGTATCATCAACGTATCGGCGACTGATAAAGGTACAGGCAAGTCTCACAATATCCGTATAGAAGCATCTTCTGGACTTTCAAAAGAAGATATCGAGAAGATGAAACGCGAAGCCGAAGCCAATGCCGAAGCTGATAAGAAAGCCAAAGAAAAAGTAGATAAGCTCAACGAAGCTGATGCGATGATATTCCAAACTGAAAAACAACTCAAAGAGTTTGGCGATAAAATCCCAGCCGACAAGAAAGGCGCTATCGAGACTGCTCTTAGCGAACTTAAAACAGCCTACGATAGCAAAGACCTCAGCTCTATTGAGACTGCTTTGGGCAAAATAAATACTGCTTGGCAACAAGCCTCTGAGGACATCTACAAAGCCCAACAGGGAGGTGGTAGCTCCACCGCACAAGAGCAACCTAACACTGGTGGGGCACAAGACGTCAATACAGACAACGTTCAAGACGTAGATTTCGAAGAAGTAAAATAGAGATTAGTTATTAACAACTAATAAATATCAAAAACCACTATAAACTAAGTGTTTATAGTGGTTTTTATATTTTTCAATTAATCAAAAATATTTGTTTTTCTCATTTTTTAATCATAATTTTGTACCATATTTGTATCGGGTCTTAATTTACTACAATGTGGTTCTTAAAACGCTTATGATTCTTAATAGTATAAAATGGGATTTAGTAAACTGAAAATACCAAAGGTTTGTGAACAATGTCAGAAACCATTTGAGGCAAAAACAATAACTACTCGTTTTTGCTCGCATTCATGTGCGGATAAAAATAGGAAAGAACAAAAAAAGCGAGAGCTGGAATTACAGAAAAAAGAAAAAGTTTTAGAAAAATATGCAGATAAGATTGCTATTCTGCAACATAGAGAATTAATTTCTGTAAGTGAGGCAGTTGTTTTATTTGGAATTTCAAAAAGTTCTATTCATAGATTGATTAAGCGAAATGTCATTTGTAGTGTGAATTTGGGAGAACGACTTACGAGAATAAATAAAACAGAATTAGAAAAACTTTTATCTCCAATTATTATAAATGAAAATGATAAACAAGAAAAAGAACTTCCTAAAAAATATAAAAAAGAAGATTGCTATACGCTTTCGCAAGTGAGTGAAAAGTTTGCAGCAAATCCTTCGACAGTAAATAGCATCATAGAAAGATTTAATATTCCTAAGGAAAAAATAGGGAAATTTGTATATGTTCCAAAGGTTGAAATTGATAAAATATTTATTAGACAATGAAAGTAAAACCCACAAAATGTACAGTAAGACTTCGTAAGGCAGAATTTAAGAAAGAATGGTATGTTTACGTGGAGTCTTACCCTGTTTATGAAGCAAATGAAGAAACACCTAAAAGAGTCAAAGAATATCTCAATAGAAGTGTTAGTTCTGTAGTTTTTGACAAAACTCGCTCAGCAAAAACTGATGATAAAGGAAATGTCTCCTATAAACCCAAACGAGATGAAAATGGAGTAATCATTTGTAAAAGTGATTTGGATAAAGAGACAATGTTATTTGCGGATGCAATTCGTAGAAAATTACAAAAAGAATATGATGAGCAAATTTTATTAGGAGATAATCAACAATTAAAACAGAAAGAATTATTAGAAGAAAATTTTATTTCATATTGTGAAGAGCTATTGAAGAAAAAACATAAGAATAGTTCAGACTCCATTCGTGTAAATTGGAAAAGGGTAATAGGATTTCTAAAATTGTTTTCAGGAGAAGAAGTGAAATTTGCACAAGTTGATATGAAATTTTCAGAAGATTTTAGAAATTTCTTATTATCAGTACCTTGTGGAGGAAATAAAAAGGGAACTATCTCTGTCAATACATCGGCAACATATTTTTCTATTTTCAAAGCTATTCTAAAACAAGCTTTTATTGATGGATATTTTTTATCAGATTTATCAGGAAAAATAAAAGGTATTGCCGATAGAGAGTCAAGAAGAGAGTATCTCTCAGAAGAAGAATTAAATATTTTAGCAAAGACACCTTGTGATAATGATATTTTAAAACGAGCTTCACTTTTCTCTGCTCTCACAGGATTAAGACTCTCAGATATTCAAAGGTTAAAATGGAAAGAAATCATAGAAGATAATGACAAAATAGAACTCCACTTTACTCAGAAGAAAACCAAAGGAGTAGAATATAAACCCATTTCAAAACAAGCCTTGAAATTATGTGGAGAGAGAAGAGACCTAGATGATTTGGTTTTTGAGAATTTGCCTGATCCTGCTTGGATTTCTCGCCCTTTGAAAAAGTGGATTGCAAGAGCAGGTATTCACAAGAATATTACTTTTCACTGTTTTAGACACACATTTGCAACCTTGCAATTAGCTAACGGTACAGACATTTATACTGTAAGCAAAATGCTAGGGCATACAAATGTAAAAACAACTCAAGTATATGCAAAAGTAATTGATGAAAATAAAATGAAAGCAGCAGAAGTTATTAAGTTGAATTTTTAATTGTAAAACTATGAATATGATACAAGAAAGATATTTAATTTGGGGATCAAGAGAATTAGCGATTATTATAGTTACGTTAATAGAGATAATAATACCTTTTATGATGAAATTTGAAGTTTATGAAACTAAAACGATTGTTACAATGATTATGATTACAATTATATTGTTAGTAGTTTTTATTTATTGTAATCTTCAGTTACTTCTGATGGAAATTTCATACTTTATTAAAAATAAAATAAACTCTAAAAAAGTTATAAATATTAATACATTACTTCATAAAACAAAAGATACTATTCCAGCTAATATTATCCCTGCTAATACAGTTTTTCATGATAGTATCCCTGTAAATAGGGCTTCTTCAGATATAATTAATGATAATATAAATGATGTTAGCATAAGAAAAGCACAAAACAAAAAACACAAATTTAATATTGCTAAAGAATATATAACAGAAACTTTTTCTCCATATTGTTCAAATGAAGAAATTGAAAATATTT
Source organism: Capnocytophaga sp. oral taxon 336 str. F0502 (assembly GCF_000411575.1). Lineage (NCBI taxonomy): Bacteria > Pseudomonadati > Bacteroidota > Flavobacteriia > Flavobacteriales > Flavobacteriaceae > Capnocytophaga > Capnocytophaga sp. oral taxon 336. The sequence continues at coordinate 18,594 of NZ_KE150489.1, forward strand.
GTGCTGCTATAATAGATTATTCTAAAGGGGAGACTGATTTTTCAAAATATCCATCAGTAGAAATTAAGGTACTAAATAATCTTGATTTATATCACTTCGCTTGGAGTATTTGGAATCACTTTAGAGTTGGGAAACAAGATATGATTGTCAAACTCTTGAAAGTAATTTTTGCGACAAAATTATCAGATGTTGATGTGAAAACAATAAAAAGCCATTTGAAAGACGATGAAAACAAAGGAATAGTTAAAATCAAAGAAGATTTATCTAATCCCGATGAGCAAAAAAAATAATAAAAAAGAGTGTTTTTATTGTGATTTTTCTGTGATTCTCTTGTGATTTCTATGTTTTTGTGTGTTTTGTGTGTTTTTCTTATCACAAAGAAAACACTTATTAAGTTTGCACCGTGATTTTAAAATATCAAAATTATGAACGCAAACGAAATTTCATTTGAAAATCTGCCTAAAGCAGTTGCTTTTCTATCTCATCAGATAGAAGAATTAAAGACTATTGTAAAAAATAAAGATACAATAGAAATCAATAACAAGAAGAATCCTATAAGTATAGATCAGGCCTGCACAATCATAAAAAAGGCTAAACTACAGTCTATACTTTAGTGAGAAAGCGACAAATTCCACATTACAAAAATGGAAAAAAGCTCTATTTCTATGAAGATGAACTTTTGGATTGGATTGCTCAAGGAAAAAGAAAGACAATTCAAGAAATAGATGAAATAGCCCATAAAACTGAAAAAAGGTTCAAGTAATTTTAACATAAAAATGTATCAATATTGGAAGAATTACTTATACCTTACATTCGTGTGGGCACTACCTATTACGAAATTATAGAACGTCCACAAATCTCTGGCGACAAAATCACTTCACTCGTTAAGTGGTCAAGGGAAACTATTATCCAAGATCACGGCAAGAGATATGTCTATGACATACCGAAATATGATGGGTTTTGCTGTATTCCCAATCATTTGAAATATCAAAAAACAATTAGAAACTTCTACAATATTTATAATGAAATCCCTTATCAGCCAAGCGTTTCAGAGGTTTCGATAAATGATATTCCATTTTCCATTTCTTTTATTCAACATATTTTTGGAAATCAAGTAGACTTAGGTCTAGATTATCTGAAGATTTTACTGGAAAATCCTACTCAAATTCTTCCTGTTTTATGTTTGGTAAGCAAGGAAAGAGCTACAGGGAAAACCACTTTTCTAAAATGGATGAAAGAAATTTTTGGAAGAAATATGACTTACATCAAGGGAGATTCTTTTAATAGTCGATTTAATTCTGATTGGGCTTCAATGCTGATTATAGCCATTGATGAAGTGTTTTTCGACCGAAAAGAAATCACCGAACGGCTAAAATATCTCTCCACTACTAATAAAGACAAGTTGGAAAATAAAGGCAAAGACAGAGAGGAAATTGACTTTTTTGGAAAATTTATTCTTTGTTCTAATAATGAAGAAAATTTCATACAAATTGATGAGAATGAAATTCGTTTTTGGGTCTTAAAAATTAATCCTATAAGGCTTGAAAATACTGAGTTTCTTCAAAATTTAATTACAGAAATTCCTTTGTTTTTAAGTTTTTTAATTCATCGGAAATTCCATTCAGAAAAGAAAAGTAGAATGTGGTTTGCTCCCGAAGAAATAAAAACTAAAGCACTTCAGAAACTTATTCTCAAAAATTCAAATAAGTTGGAATGTAAGATGATAGAGCTTCTTTATGAGTTTTTTGAATCAAATGAGGAAACAGAAATAGAAGTTGTCCCTCAGGATATTTTGAATATGCTCAATAGAATGTTCCGCCAGCTGCATTATTCCCGAAATGATGTGAGAAATATACTGAAAGAAAAATGGAATTTGGAACCCCAAAAAAATGGATTAACCTACACCCGTTATGATATTGACTATTCAGGAAATTTCTATCAGAACAATTCTGTGGGAAGGTACTTCAAAATTTCCAAAAATTTTATTCTTGAAAAATACGTTGATTTGTTGAATTAAATCTCAAATCATTGAAAAACAATTAAAATTTCATTCAACAAAATATTCAACAAATTTTAAATCCTTGAATTTTGTTGAACTATTGTTGAATAATCATAAACCTATTTTGTTGAATTGTTGAGTTTTTGTTGAGTGTATAAAGAACACTTGATAAGATGGTTATATTCTTTTTTCAACAATTCAACGAAAAAACAAATATATTAAACCCAGATAATAACATATGAATTGTAAGCAAGCAAATACTCAGATATCTATTAGAAATGTTTTAGAAAGTTTTTCTCTTTTCCCAAGCAAAGATAATTCTAAGGCAGCATTTTATTTTGCTTTCGATAGAGAAGAAAAAACACCCAGTCTGTTTGTCAATTTTGTAAAAAATATTGCTTTTGACTTCGGAACGGGAAAGAAATACGATATAGTCTCATTGGTTCAGGGCATCAAACTATGTTCTGTATCTCAAGCCTTAGAATATTTGTCTCAATTTGATTTTTCTTTTAAGGAGCAAATGTACAATATAACTAAGGATGAAAGTAAATATGAAATATTATCTATTTCAGAGGTTAAACACAACGCCTTAATTCAATATTTAAAAGAAAGAAGAATTGAAAATAACATTCACTTGCTTAAAGAAATCTATTATAAAATATCTAATAAAAAATATTTTGGAATTGGTTTCAAAAATGATGCTAATGGTTATGAAGTAAGGAATAAATATTCAAAAATTTGTATTGGGAGAAAAAACATTACTACAATGAAAAATAATTCAAGCTGCCTTCGGATTTTTGAAGGATTTATGGATTATCTTTCTTTTAAACAAATGGAAAAAGCTCTCAAAAAAGCACTATCAGATTATGTGATTTTGAATTCTGTTACAATGATTTTTAAACTTGAAAAAATCATTAAAAGTTATGAGAAAATAGAATTATATTTTGATAATGATGAGGCAGGAAATAGGGCAACAAATGAAGTTAAACGATTAAATCCTTATGTTGAAGATAATAGAATTTTATATCAAAACTACAAAGATTTAAATGATTTTATAATGGGCAAATTCTTTTTGCTACAATATTAGTGCAAAAAGTACCCATTGTTTACAAAAAGCGTGGGGCTTAATGTAAAATGGAACTTTTTGTTTTTTTCCTATCGTCAAAAACATTTTAAAAACGCTAATAAATAAAAGAATGGAGCAAGATTTTTTAACGAATTTCATAACAAAGATTCAACAAGAGCAAGAACAAAAAGATGCAGAAGAAAAAAGGAAAAATTATTTCAAAACTATTGGTAAAAAAGGCGGTTTAGCCAAGAAAAAAATCTACTCTTTTTTCTAAAACAATTTCTGCAAAACTCACTGAAAAAGAATTTGAAATTCTCAGAACAAAAGCAGAAAAACTAAACCTCAAAATCTCTAAATATGTTCGATTAGTTTTAACGGAAAAAGAATTGAAAGTCAATGAATTTAAAACCGATGAAGTGCTTTTATCTTATGGGAATAACTTTAATAGAATTAAGAATCTATTGCGAAATCGTGAGTTTTCAAGTTTAGAGAATAAGGCTGAGATTATGAGAGAGATAGAAGGAGTTACTAAATTAATTTACAATTATTTATACCAAAATAGAGTACGAGATGAATAATTCTGCAACAACAAGACGAATTTCCAAAATCGCTTTACAATACAATGGAAATGATAAAGGCACAGCTGAAATGGTATATTCCAGCAATTTGTTATCCTATACTGCTGAAAATCAATTCCAAGAGATGAAATCGGTAGCTGACCGAAATAAGAATGTAAAAAATTGGGCTTTAACGGGGTATATTTCTCCCGAGAGAAGTGAAGAAAATGAAATCTCTAATGAAGTTTTGGTAGATATTACCCTGAAAGCTCTACAAAAAGTTGGTGTTACAAAAGACAATCAAATTCGACTAGATATTCATAATTCTACAAAACACAAACATATTCATTTTATAGTCAATAGAGTGAATACACATAGAAAAAACACAATAAAAGCTCATAAAATAGGAGAATTATTTGGACAAGCTGTAAGGGAGATTTGTAAGGAAATGAATCTTAAAACTGATGTAGAAATCAGTAAAGAAAAGAAAGAGAAAATACTTGAAAATCTACAGAAATCTCTGAAAAAAGCCTTTAACTTTGATGAATTGATTAGTGAAATGGATAAATTGGGTTACAAAGTAATACTGTCAGAAAATGTAAAAGTAGGCGTTTCGGGAATGCGGATTGTAAAACTTTCTGATATTAATACAGAAACAAAAAGGGAATATTTAGCAGGATATAAACTCTCTGAAATTACTAATAAACTTAAAATGAAAGAAATTAAAGAGATTCTGGAACTAAATAGTTCAATTCTAAAAAGAGAAAAAGAAGAAATAAACAGACCAAGAAGAAGGTTTTAAACTAAATGTAAATTTTAAAGAATATGAATGCAGAAAAACAAGAAATGGATAATGGTTTAGAATTACTAAACAAAGTCATAAAGAGCAATGAGGATAACATAGAAAACTAACAGATGTAGTTTTTGTTTATCAAGATATTTTAAATTTGGTTGGGGAGTTTGAAAGCTCAGCTAATTCACTAAATCATAGAATAAATAATTTTGAAACTTCATTTAAAGACATTTCTAAACAAATTGAAAGCACTACAAAATTTATTCCTAAGAGTATTAAAACAGATTTATCTGAAAATACACTTTCAAGATTAGAACATTTTGAGAAGAAATCTAAGTCATTAAAATATTTATTGATAGGTAGTTTTAGTTGTTTTGGAATAGCAATTATTGTAATGTTTTTATCATTTTATTTTTCTAAGCAATGGTATGATACAAGTATAAAGACCAAAGAAGAAATTAGAAGCCAAATTTTTAAAGAAATGAGAGCAGAAGGCAAAGAGTTTTATGATATAGAAGTATTTAATCGATTGAAAATGAATACAGAAATTATCAATAAATGGATTGAGAGAAATCCAAAACAAGGAAACAATTTTTTAAAATTTAAGGAAGGGTATGAAGCGAAGTAAAAAAATCGTATATTTGCGCCATCTAACAACAGAGAATTATTATGTATTTCAATGAAGATTCACGCGTAAAAATCCCAGCCCTTTTGCATTTAGCAAGGCTTGATTATGAATATATCCCACGAAATCAACATTCTAATCGTATTGAGAAAAATAATGTTTTCCCAATAATATTCAGAGATGGGATTAAAAATATTAATCCTAATATATCTGATGATGAGGTAAATAAACTTTTGGAAGAGATTAGTGTTTCCTTAGAATTTGATGATTTAGGAAGAGATTTTTATCAGCGTTTGACTTCTTCTAGTGGAATTAAACTAATTGATTTCGAAAATTTTGAAAAAAACTTATTCCATTTTACTACTGAATTAGTTTATAAAAGTGGAGAAGAGGAATTTCGTCCAGATATTACAATCTTAATTAATGGAATGCCTTTGGCTTTTGTGGAGGTTAAGAAACCCAATAACCGAGAAGGAATTATAGCTGAACGCAATCGAATGAATCGTCGTTTTGGGGCAAAACATTTTAAAACTTTTGCCAACATTACACAATTGATGATTTTTTCTAATAATATGGAATATGAAGATGGTATAATAGAGCCTATTATGGGGGTATTTTACAGTACTTCGGCATATGGAAATCTTCATTTTAATTATTTCCGTGAAGAAGAAATATTAGATTTGACGCACATTTTAAAACCTGAAAATGAAGAGTTTGAGAATTTTCTATTAAAGGATAATAATATTGCTGAAATTAAATATTCTCCTGAATTTATCAAGAATAAGGACTATAATTCACCTACACATCGGGTTCTTACTTCGTTATTTCATAAGAAAAGATTGGCTTTTTTGCTCAAATATGGAATAGCTTATGTGCGTGAGGAAAACAAAGACACAGCACAGCAGGAATGGCAAAAGCACATAATGCGTTACCCACAGATTTTTGCAACATTCGCTATTGAAAAAAAACTTAATGAAGGCATTAAAAAGGGAATAATTTGGCATACACAAGGCTCTGGAAAAACAGCCTTGGCATATTATAATGTGCAGTTTCTGACAGATTATTTTCAGAAAAAGGGCGTTATTCCTAAATTTTATTTCGTGGTGGATAGATTAGATTTAGCTGATCAAGCGCAGTCAGAATTTGCTAAACGGGGATTAGAAGTGAAACGAGTAAATTCTCGACAAGATTTTGTGGAAAATATGAAATCTACAAGTGTGGTAATGGGTAGTTCTGGAGGAGCCGAAATTTCGGTAGTTAATATTCAAAAATTTAGTGAAGATAGTGTTTCAGAAGAAAAAGCAGATTATGATGTAAATATCCAGCGCATTTATTTTGTAGATGAAGCACATAGGAGTTTTAATCCTAAAGGAGATTATTTTCTAAATCTTTTAAAATCAGATAAAAACGCTATAAAAATAGCTCTTACAGGAACACCTTTGCTGAAAGAGGTAGCTAAAAACTATGATTCCAAGACGCTTTTTGGAGATTATATACATAAATATTACTATAATAAATCCATTGCTGATGGCTATACACTTCGTCTTATTCGCGAAGAAATAAATACCGAGTACAAGATGAAGATGCAGGAGGTAATGGAACAAATATCGGTAAAAGCAGGCGAGATTTCTAAAAGTAAAATTTTCGCTCATGAAAAATTTACAGCTCCAATGTTGGATTATATTGTAAATGATTTGACAGAATTCAGACAAAAAAACGCAGATGAATCTCTCGGAGCAATGGTAGTGTGTGACACTTCAGAACAAGCCAAAGAATTATATAAACAGTTTAAAGAAAAATATGCCAAAGAAAATTCTGAGCAAGACGATAGTGAGCTATGTGGAAAAGCGAGATTTATCCCTACAAAAGTATCACTAATCCTGCATGATGTAAATGATAAAGTTACGCGGGAAAGCGAAATCAAAGATTTTAAAATTGGGAAAATCGACATTTTATTTGTTTATAATATGTTGCTCACGGGCTTTGATGCTAAAAGGTTGAAAAAATTGTATTTGGCTCGTGTGGTAAAAGACCACAATCTGTTACAAACTCTCACAAGGGTAAATCGTCCATATAAAAATTATAAATATGGATTTGTAGTAGATTTTGCGGATATCTCAGCTCAATTTGAAAAAGCAAATTATAATTATTTAGAGGAATTGAAGGCTGAGTTGGGTGATGAAATGGAACATTATTCTAATCTTTTCAAAACTAGAGCGGAAATAGAAAATGAAATAGCCGAAATCAAAGAAACCCTCTTCCATTACGATACAACAAATAGAGAAAATTTCAGTAATCAAATTACTGAAATCAATGATAAAAAGCGTCTTTCAGAACTTTTAAAGCAACTCATCAATGCCAAGGAACTCCGAAATATTATTCGTTTGCAAGGCGAAGAAGATTTGCTGAAAAATGCAGATTTTTCTCTCTGGCATGATTTTCTAAAAATAGTTTCAGCTCGAATGGAGATGTTGAAATATACCGAAAGTATCAACGAAGGTGAAACCATTTCTAATTTGCTAAATGTAGCGCTTGAAGATATTTATTTTCAGTTTGTAAAAATATCCGAAAGCGAACTAAAAATAGCTGATGAATTGCAACAAAAACTCCGCAGAACACGAGAGGAAATGCAATTGAATTTTGACCCAAAAGACCCACAATTTGTGTCGCTTAAGGAGGAATTAGAACGCATTTTTAGAAGTAGAAACCTAAACGAAACTACACAAGAAGGAATGCAGGAACATATCAGAATTTTAGATAAAATCTATGATGAAGTAAAAGAAATAAACCGGAAAAACACTCTGCTAAAAGAAAAATATAAAAACGATGAACGCTATGTTCGTGTGCATAAAGATTTGAAAAACAATCAATTTAAAGATAAAAAAGAAAGTCAAATCTACGAAGCCCTTTTAGCAACAAAAGAAAATGTAGATGATATTGTTCTTAGAAATAGTCAAATTATTAATAATAGAGAATTCTTTGCCAATGATATTATGCAAAAAATCATTATCCATTTTATGGACTCTTATAAATTAATAAAAGAAGAAGATGAAAAAGCTTATGAGGGAGTGCAGAACATTAGCAATCTTATCATATCAGAATATCAACAAGGGTGGCAATCATGGAGATAAATTTAAATAAAAGATGACAGATATAAAATATATTACCGAAACTAAAAAACTAATAGACGACTTAAAGAGCGTTTGCGCTAATTATGGCTTAGGGAATGATGGGAATGAGTTTAAAATCATTTCACAAGTATTTTTGTATAAATATTTGAATGATAAATTTTCGTATGAGGTAAAAAAAGTAAATCCAGAACTTGCTTCTGCAGAAAATTTTCAGACAGCATATGAGCAAATGCCAGATTCGAAAAGACAGTTTTTGTTGGCTCGTGTGGGTAATAAAGCACCACATCTGAAACCAAATCAGCTTCTTTCTCATCTCTATAACAATCAGAATCAGAATAATTTTGCTGAAATTTATTTTGATGGAACGCTTCGTAATATCAGTCAAGAGAATATTAGTTTGTATTCTATCACATCGGCTTCTGGGGCAAAGGATAAAATGTTTGATGATTTAAGTCAATTCATTACCGATGCTTCCCAAAGAGATAATTTCTGTAAAGCATTGGTTAATAAATTGGTGAATTTCAGTTTTGAAAAAATGTTTTCAGAGAAATACGACTTTTTTGCTACTATTTTTGAGTATCTTATCAAGGATTATAACTCTGATAGTGGTGGAAAATATGCAGAATATTATACCCCCCATGCAGTGGCTCGTATTATGGCTTCTATTTTAATGGGTGAAGCACAAGATGTGAAAGATGTAAAAGTATATGACCCCTCGGCAGGTTCAGGTACTTTATTGATGAATATAGCTCATGCTATTGGTGAACAAAATTGTACAATTTATTCAGAAGATATTTCGCAAAAGTCTAGTAATATGCTTAGGCTTAATCTGATTCTCAATAATTTATCCTATTCTATTCCGAATATTGTAAAAGGGAATACTATTTTAGAGCCTTCCTATCTCAATCAGAAGTTCGATTATATTGTATCCAATCCACCTTTTAAACTAGATTTTTCGGATTATAGAGATAATTTGGATAAAGATAGTAACCGAGAGCGATTTTTCGCAGGAATTCCTAATATTCCAAAGAAAGATAAAGATAAGATGGCTATTTACTTGCTTTTTATTCAGCATATTATGTATTCGTTGAACGAAAAAGGTAAGGCAGCAATCGTAGTACCTACGGGCTTTATCACAGCACAAAGTGGTATAGAGAAAAAAATCCGTGAAGCGCTTATTGATAGAGGTTGGCTCAGAGGCGTTATAAGTATGCCGAGTAATATTTTTGCCACTACAGGTACCAATGTTTCTGTTTTGGTTTTAGATAAAAACGTCGGAAGCGAAAAAATAGTTCTGATGGACGCCTCTAAATTAGGTGAAACAGTGAAAGAAGGCAAAAACCAACGGACTGTACTTTCAGCCGAAGAAGAACAAAAAATCATAGATACTTTTAATCAAAAACAAGCAATAGAAGATTTTTCGGTAGTGGTTTCGGCAGAAGAAATTAAAGCTAAAAACTATAGTTTTTCGGCAGGACAGTATTTTGAAATCAAGATAGAGTATGTGGAAATTTCTGCTGAAGAATTTACTGAAAAAATGAATAATTTTGAAACTACTCTGACAAAACTTTTTGAGCAAAGTAATCAGTTAGACAAAGAAATTTTAGAGAATTTTAAAAAGTTGAAGTTTAATAATTGATTGAAAAATGGATAACTATATAAGTGTAGAAGTTTTTATAGAAAATGATATTTCTGGTGATTGGGGAAAAGAAGTTCCTGATGAAAAACATAAAATCAAGGCTTTTTGTGTAAGAGGTGCTGATATAAATGATTTGAATATAGGAAAAACAGAAAATTTGCCTATTAGATATGTGAAAGAAACAAGTAAAGATAAATTTTTAGAAAAAGGAAATATCATTATTGAAATTTCAGGAGGAAGTCCTACTCAATCCACAGGGAGAGTGGCTTTTTTAGAAAATATAGATAGAGATATAGTCTGTTCTAATTTTTGTAGAGCATTGAAAATCAAAAAAGATTATTCTTCTAAATATGTTTTCTATTTGCTTCAAAACATCTATAATTCAGGCGTTTTTTTTAATTTTGAGAGTAAAACAAGCGGAATTAAAAATTTACTTTATAATTCTGCTTTTGAAAATATAAAAGTTCCTAGCCGAGATTATAGTAGCCAGCAGAAAATTGAAAATATAATTACAGTAATAGATAAAAAAATCCAGCTTCTGCATCAAATAAATGATAATTTAGCGGAATTGAATCCAAACAAAAAGACCCTTTTAGGGTCTTTTTGTTTATTCTACCGATATCTGTCCATTCATTAACATAGGCAAGAGCCAATCTCGAAAGGATTGGAGGTACTGGATTTGTTTCTTAGATGAAACTATATTTTCAATTATACCTCTTAATTGTATGTCTAGTTTCTCTATAATTACTATAGTCGGGATAGGAATGTAACTATCTTTCAAATGATTAATTGTAATATGCCCCATAGTTGTTTTTCTCAATTCAGCCATCATCTTAAAATGTTGCAAATAATTTTTAAGTTCAAAAAAATAAAAACTCATAGGGAATTTATCAGATTTAACTTTAAAAATATGCTGATTTAACCCTCCTTTTCCTCCTACCCAAATTTTAACATCTAATGAAGCAGACCAAGAAAACAAAACATCACCATCATATATTATGTATTTTTTAGGAATGTCTGTTCTTACTTTTTCTGTATTTGAAGATATTCCTTCATTCATTTCCTTAATTTTAATTACAGGTAAAAATTCATTTTCGTTTGTAGGTCTGTATTTTTGGCAAGCAAGACCATTTATATAATGTGCTATTTCATATAAACTCTTCACGTGCCACCCCTCTGGAATTTCTCTCTTCAAAACCTCATTATACACCATTTTTTCACCACTAGATTTGTAAGGTTTTCCGTTTTCATCTGGAAAATCAAACTGCACAAACCAATAATCATAAATAGTTTTAGCTAATTCCGCTAAATTATCATTTATCGAACGATTGAGCCATAACTTATTTGTGATATTAATAACAAAGTTTCCGATATTATCTTGCTCTTGTGGAGAGAATGTCTGTAATTCATATCTCATTATCTGTTCTTTATCACCTCGTGGCATTTTACTCCCTTTTGCACCTTTCATTGCATAGTCAAAAAATCTATCTTGCAACAATATAGCATAGAGGAAAGAACTTTTATAGCCTTCTTTTGCTCTAAAAACAAGAACATCAGAAGAACACCCTCCTTCTTTATTGGCAAGCCAGATTTTCTTCAGATAGGGGCGTATATTTGCTACTAACACATCACCTTCTCGATAATGTGTTAGTGAACATACTACAGGAGGAAGGTTTTTAGCGATAGTTTTTCCCTCCTTGTTAGGCAAAAGAGAGTCTGTAGTAACATAATCTATCAAAGAAATACTGCTACTACTAATTTTGTCTTCTACATATACGGTAATCTCAGATAACTTCATCTTTTCTTTTTTGAGGCAAAGATACAGCTCTAAAAGCAAAAACACAAAGAAATCAAAGATAAAAAGACTACTAATTAACTTATATACTTTCGATGAGCCATTTTTACATTGATTTGATTGACCATTGCATAATGCATTGTAGTATCTATTTTGGTGTGTCCTAGTAGTTTTTGTACTTGTTCTATAGGCATCCCTTTATCAATAGCCATTGTAGCAAGAGTCCGCCTAAATTTATGCGGGTGAACTTTATTGATATTACATTTCTTGCCTAAACTTCGTAATATGCTCTCTATGCTATTGATAGTTAGTCGTTTATTAGGTTTAGAAAAAGAAACAAATAAAGCTTCTTCAGTGTCTTTTCTACTATTAATATATTCTAAGAGATGAATTTTTGTTCGAGCATCAAAATAAACTTCTCGTTGTTTATTTCCCTTCCCTGTAACAATACATGAACGCTCTTGGAAATCAATATCTTTTGTGTTTATTTTTACTAATTCACCTACTCGCATTCCTGTGGAAGAGAGAATTTCTACAATGGCTAAATCTCTGATATTATTAGTGTTATCTCTTAGTTTTTCAATTTCTTCATCGGTTAGAATTTCTTTTATGGTTTTGGCTGTTTTTACTTTATGAATTCTTCGTACAGGGGATTTTAATATATAATCTTCATCTTCTAGCCACGAGAAAAAACTGGAAAAGATTCTTCTAATATTATCAATAGTTACTTTGCTTGAACCATTTTTTTCTTGATAATCAGAAAGGTAAAGTCTCAAATCATTTGTAGAAATGTCACTAATATTTTTATTCAGTTTATTGAGAAGTGCTTCAATAGTTGAAAAATAGTATTTTAATGATTTTTCTGAGCAGCCTTCTATTTTCTTTGCAGAAAGAAAAGAATGAAGCAAATTTATAGGACTTTCGTTCGGCATTTTTTCTGTTAAGAGGTCTATAGTAAAATTTTTAATATTTTGTTCTAAAACAGTTTCTAACAATTCCATCTGCTGAAAGTTTAGACTATTACTCATCTGATTAAGGATTTTTTGTTTAAAAAGTTTTTTCATTCTTTGATAAAATTTAATTTGCAAATAAACAACTTTTTGCTAAATGATAATTTAGCGGAGTTAAGCCCAAACAATAAAAAGACCCTAAAAAGGGTCTTTTTATTTATTCTACTGATACTTGTCCATTCATTAACATAGGTAAAAGCCAATCTCTGAGGGATTGAAGATGATGGATTTGTTGGAGATTTTTTTGTTTATTTTCATCTACTTTAATATTATAAAAATTATATTTTTCTATTATGTTTTTTTGAGGAGAAATTATAGGATAAGTATGAATAAATACCTCAAATAAAAAGTTCTTAATTCCACTAGTTTTTCCTTCAAAAGAAAATAATATATTATTATGGTAAAGCCTTTCCCATTCTTTTAAAAAGAAAAAAGTATATTTTTCATCTTTCAAAGAAATTGCTTTACAAAAATTAGAACAAATGATATTGTTTTCAAATCTGGCAAAAGTATTATTTGTTAATAAAGCTATTCTTCCTGTGGATTGAGTAGGACTTCCTCCAGAAATTTCAATTATAAAATCATTTTCTACTAAAATTTTGCATTTGTTTTTTTTATTTATATACCTAATAGGACTTTTAAGCTCTCCATTTCCATTAAGTCCATTTATATCAGCTCCACGAATACAACTTACTTTTTCTGTGTAATTTCCTTCTTCTTGTTCCTTTCCCCAATCTCCATTTTTTATATCTTTTATAAAATTAGAAAAAGTACAAACTTCCCACCCCTCTGGAATTTCTCTCTTCAAAATATCATTATAAACCATTTTCCCACCACTGGATTTGTAAGGTTTTCCATTTTCATCTGGAAAATCAAACTGCACAAACCAATAATCATAAATAGTTTTAGCTAATTCCGCTAAATTATCATTTATTACTAGATGAGGCACTATATTATTTTTTAACCAATTTATATAATTCAACCAACAAGTTCAATTATTTATTGTATTTTTGCCCAAAGTTCCTGAATTTTGATGTTTTTTCTAAACACAGAATACTAAATTTTGGAAACCTTTACTTTATTGAAAAAACTTAAATAACTTCATATATGAATCCAGAAACGAATCGTATAGAATACAAACAAGAACTTATAGATGATTTAGAGAAAGAGGTAATCGCTTTTCTGAATTATCAAGAGGGAGGGATAATCTATATTGGAATAGACAAGAAAGGAAAGGCTGTGGGTGTTTCAGACATTGATGACATTGATGGAGATATGCGATATGCTTAAAATCAAAGACCGATTAAAAAATAATATTATGCCTTCTTGTATGGGGTTATTTGATGTATCAGCAGAAACTATAGATTCAAAAAACGTGATTAAAATCACATTGGCAAGTGGTACTGAAAAACCTTACTACATCAAGAAACTTGGGATGTCGGAAAAAGGTACATTTATTCGTATCGGAACGGCTGCTGAGCCAATGCCTATAAAAATGATAGAATCTCTGTTTGCCAAACGTACTCGTAGCTCAATTGGAAAAATCAAGTCTCCAAATCAGAATCTTACTTTTGAGCAACTCAAAATATATTATGAAAGCTCAGAAAAGATGTTAAATCAGCAGTTCACATCCAATTTGGAACTTCTTACTGAAGAAGGACAATACAATTATGTAGCATATTTATTAGCTGATATTAATGGAATATCTGTAAAAGTTGCAAAATACGATGGTTTAGATCGTGTTGAATTGATCGAAAACAACGAGTATGGGTATTGTTCATTGATAAAAGCAACCAAGCAGGTATTGGATAAGATAGGAGTCGAAAATAAGACATTGGCAAAAATTACACCCAAAGAACGAAAAGAAACAAAATTATGGAACCCTGTTGCTTTGCGTGAAGCTGTAATTAATGCTATTGTTCATAATGATTATACCTTGGAAGTACCTCCCAAATTTGAGTTTTTTGATGATAGAATTGAGATTACCTCATTTGGTAGTTTGCCACAAGGTATGACAGAAAAAGAGTTTTTTGAAGGCTATTCGGTACCACGCAATAAAGAGTTGATGCGTGTATTTAGAGATTTGGATTTAGTAGAACATTTGGGCTCTGGCGTCCCTCGTATTCTAAGAAGTTATGGAAAAGAATGTTTCAAGTTTACAGAGAATTTTTTACGAATGATATTTCCCGTTACCGCGCAGGATACCGCGCAAGTTACCGCGCAAGTCAAAGAATTGATTGAAATACTATCCAAAGAGATGGATAGACAAGAAATACAAGATATGTTAGGACTTTCTCATAGGGAAAACTTTCGATTAAAATATTTAAAACCTGCATTGGAACAAGGATTTATAGAAATGACTATTCCTGACAAACCTAATAGTAGGTTACAAAAATATCGACTAACCATCTTGGGCAAACAATTAAAAGACAAACTATAAACTTAGAGAGAAGTAGAAACTACTCAAGAATGTGCTACCAAGTTAGGTGAGTGAATTACAATCAAATTTGTACCATAAAATTATAAATTATTGATTTTCAGAACTAGTTATTTTTGAAAAAGTAAAATAGCGGAGAGCCTCCGCAGGCAAATAATAACAGCCCCATCTAATAAATAATTAGGTGGGGTTTTTAATGACTTAATACTATAAAACTACAAATATGGAAGAAAATACAAAAAAAATGATACCAAGAAGTATATTCTTTTACAAAATAATTATACTGTAGCGTATGATGATGAGAATTATTATGTAAATAATAAGGCTCAGGATTCAAAAAAAGATGGAGATAAAACTCCAACTAAAGAAGATATTGAAAAACAAGCAAATGACTTAAAAATACAACAATTATACAACTCTTTCCTAAGAAAACATTTTAAAAATATAGTTGTTTTAACAGGAGCTGGCTCTTCTAAGGATAGTGGAGGAAAATTAATGGGAGAATTGTGGGAGGAATACAATACAGAGATAGAAAGTTTAGTAGAAACACTTCCTGATATAAAAAATAAATCTTTTTATGACACAAAACCAGATATTGAAGCATTTATCTCATATATAACTTTGATAGAAAAAACAGCTGATAAGAATAAAGCAAGTGAATTAAAGAAAGGGCGAGAAGAATTAGAGAAAAAAATAAGAGAATTATGTACTCTCACTCTTCAAAAAGATAAAGCCCCCTCATATTGATTTTCTTAATAAAATAACTGCTCGTAAAAATAATGATTCAAGGGTTCAAATATTTACAACAAATTATGATACACTTTTTGAACAAGCAGCCAATGAAGCGGGGTTTGTAATTATAGATGGTTTTTCATTTACCCAACCACGAGAGTTTTCAGGAAGATGGTTTGATTTAGATATTGTAAATCGAGAAAAAACACGATTGAAACAAGAGGAGAGTTTTATTTCAAAAGTATTTCACTTCTATAAATTGCACGGTTCCTTAACTTGGGAGAGGAAAAAATAATGGAAAAATTATTCAGAAAAATTATTCAGAAAAATAAACCTGATAATCATCTGATAATTTATCCTTCATCTGAAAAGTATGAGAGTTCTTACGAACAACCTTACTTTGAAATGATGTCAAGATTTCAACAAGCTTTAAGAAAAGAAGAAACGCTTTTAATCGTAATTGGTTTTGGAGACAAACATATTAGAAATGTTGTGTTGGAAGCTGTAAATCAAAATCCAAGTTTTCAGTTATTAATTGTTAACTATAATAGGGAAGGTAGAATTTATAAAACAGACTCTCTTAAAGATTTTTTTTTGAAATAACTGAAAAGGAAGATGAACTGAGTGTGAGACGAAATGTGAATATAGTTTTTGATACTTTCAAAAATTTTACAGATAACTATCCCGAAAATAAAACATATTATAATAGCAATGAAACCATTTAGTCATAATTATTTTTTAGGATATGTAAATGAGGTAACCCCTCAATATATCAAGATACATTTTCCATCATCAATACTTCTTAACAAGTTTCATTTTGAAGGAATAAGTTATACTGGAGGTGGCGTTGGTAATTTTGTAGTAATTGAGGGTGATGAATATGGTTTTTTGGCACAGCTTACAGAAGTAAAATTATCTGATAGCGAGAAAAAAGAACTTACAGAAAAGGCTATTGAACACAAAGATTCTGATTTTCACCCCATAGGCAAAGCAGAATTATTGCTTTCTTTTAGTGTTTATGAGCCTCAGAAAATAGA
The DNA here is from genome assembly GCF_000411575.1 of Capnocytophaga sp. oral taxon 336 str. F0502. Classification (NCBI taxonomy): domain Bacteria; kingdom Pseudomonadati; phylum Bacteroidota; class Flavobacteriia; order Flavobacteriales; family Flavobacteriaceae; genus Capnocytophaga; species Capnocytophaga sp. oral taxon 336. The sequence continues at coordinate 35,418 of NZ_KE150489.1, forward strand.
AAAAACCGTTTCAAAATATCCTTCTATTGGAGCTAAAGTATATTCTTGTTCTGATGACCAAATTGCAAAATATGTAAAACAGTTTGGTTATAAAGGTAATGATGACAATATGTATGCTTCTTTGGGTAGATTAACTTCTAATAATGTAGAGTGTAAAGTTGCTTTAAATTCTTTATTTGGTAGACATTGTGCTGTGGTAGGAACTACAGGAGGAGAAAAAAGTTGGACAATCTCAAAACTTATTGAAGAGATAACAAAAGAAACTGATAATAAAGTCATTTTAATAGATGCTACTGGAGAGTATAAAGAACTTGTAAAATATAAAAATCAATGTGTTATAGGAGAAAAAGTGTATTTTTCTTTTAAAGAAATGACAAATAGCGATTTTTGTTTCCTTTTTAGAGAACATTCTCCAAATACTTCAAATGCTTTATGTGAAGCCATTAATTCTTTAAAGTTAATTTATTTGAATAAATTTGATGGGGTTAAAATTGGAAAAAATGTTACTGAAATAAATAGAATTATTACTGAAAATACTAGTAATTTGTATGGAACAGATTTTGACATTCAAGAACTTCCTAACCAAATAAAAAATGAATGCGTAAAACAAGGATGGAAAGGTATTTATGAAGAGGATACTTTTAAACTAGGATATTGTTCTCATTTAATATCTAGAGTTGATGCTTTCTTACAAAACTCAGTAATACAAAAGGCTTTTGGTATAAATATTAATAAAGAAGGTTCTAAAGATATTAATGATATAATCAATGAATTTATTGACACACCAGAAAGTAAGGTACTTAGAATAGGCTTTGAGAAATTGTCATATGATTTTGGAATACGTGAAATTATTGTAGATTTTATTTCATTAAAACTATTAGAAAAATCAAGAAAAGAGAAATTTCAAGAATCTCCTTTAGTTCTATTTATAGATGAAGCACATCAGTTTTTGAATAAACGTATTAGTGCAGATGATGATTCTTCTTTTTATTTACAAAATATAGAGTTTATAGCAAAAGAAGCTAGAAAAAATGGTCTTTTTCTATGCTTAGCTACACAAATGCCACGTGATATACCTATTGGCACATTAAGCCAAATGGGGACATTTATTGTTCATCGTTTGATTAATGAACAAGATAAAAAGGCTATTGAAAATGCTGTTTCATCAGCAAGCAGAAATAGTTTATCTTTTTTACCAATACTTGGTGAGGGGGAAGCATTGCTTGTAGGGGTCGATTTTCCTATGCCTCTATTGTTAAAAATTGATGAACCTACTGTTAAACCTAATTCTAAGACACCTAAATTAGGTAAAAGAAGTAATAAAGAAAAATAACATTCTTTTGTTAATTATGGTAATTAATTATTTTCGCCGGTAATCTCTTCCTCCTTGCTTCACATTTTCATTCGCAGAAAATTTTCTCCCGCAGCTTGAGGGAGGTCGTGTTCTGTAAAATTTTATCTCCCGCAGCTCGGGGAAGAGCGTGTTCTACAAAAAAATAGAAAAAACATTTTTTCTTCATTTTTCAAAAAAACTTCTTATCTTTGCGCATAATTATTAATCATTTTCTAAAAATTTTTATACGTATGAAACCACTTAGAACAAGCGCCCGGATTACTGAAGTTGCCGATACCGGCTCAAGACTTTCAATTCTTTTTAGCAGGGAAACCGCCCTCGCCAAAGATGTTATTCTCAAACCACTTTTTGCTGAAATAGAAACGCTTACTCAGCAACTTTCGGAAGCTATTAAAAGCGACCGCACTCTCTCCGAACTCGATGCTATTGATACCACACGCGATGAGCTTATCCGCCGAATGGGCAAAATACTACAAGGCTATGCCGCTTCGCCTATCGAAGCTCTACAACGCTCAGGAAGCAAGCTCAACGCTGTTTTTGAAAAATATGGCGTGGGCATTGCGCGCGAAAATTATGCAGTAGAGTCCGCTCATATCGAATCACTTTTAAAAGATTTTTCAGATGCTGCCCTCTCTACTGATATTAGTGCTCTAACGGGAGTTACCGAAATAATTTCAATGCTTACTAACGCTCAAAAAGATTTTAACAACCACCGTGTAACCTATGAGCAGGCTGTAGCTCAGAAAAATTCTCAGCTGAAACCCAACGAACTGAAAAAACTCCTTTTGCAACGCATTAACCACTCGTTATTGCCTTACCTCAAAACACTGAAAAGCCTTAACAATGAGCCTTATTTTCATTTCATTGAAGGGGTACACCAAATCATTTTAAGTACCAACAGTGCCATTGCAGCGCGAAGCAAAAAAACACCTCACACCCCCTCCCCCACCGATAGACCTAAGGAATAACTTCTGGTGAAAATAGTAAAGTTGATTTGTAAAAAGTAGTCCTTCTACAATCGATGAAAAACTTTTCTATTCCTTTTTGGCGATAATTAAAAATAATGTCGTACTTTCGCACCCTATGAATATATATGATATAGAAAACGTTAAGCTACTACTTAAAAAACAGCTGAAAATAAGTATCATTCCTCACAAAAGCCCTGATGGAGATGCCATAGGGAGTTGCTTGGGACTATATTTGTATTTAAAGCAATTGCACCAAAATGTAACGGTGGTGTCGCCCAATGATTTTCCTGATTATTTAAAATGGTTACCCTCAGCCGATGAGATTCTCATCTATGACAATGCTCCTGAAAAGGCAAAAAAACAAATAGAAAACTCTACGCTCATCTTTACGCTTGATTTCAATTCGCTTAAACGCGCTGATGGGCTCACACCTTTATTAGAAAACTCGGCTGCTACATTTGTGATGATTGACCATCATCAAGCGCCTGAGGCTTATGCCAAAGTAACTTTCTCTAACCCCAATGCCAGCTCTACCTGCGCAATGGTATATTCGTTTATTGATGCAATGGGCAATAAAAACCAAATAGATAGAGAAATAGCTACTTGTTTGTACACAGGAATAATGACCGATACGGGAAATTTTAAATATCCCACCACTACTAGCAATACGCTAAAAATAGCTGCTTTTCTTATCGAAAAAGGAGCTAAAAACAGTCAGATTAACAGTAATGTGTTTGATAATAATTCATTTAACAAATTGCAATTACTGAGTGTAGTTCTGAAAAATATGACGTATTTAAAAGAGTACGACACGGCTTACACAACGCTTAGTTCCGAAGAACTACAACAATACGACTGCCAAAAAGGAGATACTGATGGTTTCGTAAATTATGGGCTTACGATTAAGAACACCAAGCTGGCAGTAATCTTCATTCAAGAAGGTGATTTTATAAAAATGTCGTTGCGTTCCAAAGATAATAACGATGTAAATCTGTTTGCGCGCAAATATTTCAACGGAGGAGGGCACATCAATGCTGCAGGAGGTAGATTTGACGGTACAATGGAAGAAGCAGTAACTTATTTTAAACAAGTTTTGCCTGATTTTATTCACAAGAATATTTAAAATACAATGAATATACTCAAAAAAATAGCAATAATAATGGTTGCTGGCATAGTTTTCATAAGCTGTGCCGACCGACAAGCACGCCACCCTGTAACCAAGAAAACAAGTACCTTTTTAAAGGAATCGGCTAAGAAAAACAAAGTACTATTAGCTTCAGAAGAAGCTCTTATTGATTCTATTATCAAAAAAGATACGCTCCACACCTTTATAGATTCACAACACGGTTTTAAATTCTATTACCTAAACCAAAATCCTAATGCTGACTACACAGCACAGTTTGGCGATATCGTAACCTATGATTACAGTCTTTCGGATTTGCAGGGTAACGAACTCTACCAAGAGAAACCCGATGGTGATTATAAGTATAATGTAGATAAAGAAGAGGTATTCCAAGGGTTGCGTTCAGCACTAAAATTGCTAAAAGAGAAAGAAAGTGGTGTTTTCTTTTTCCCCTCGAGCGTAGCCTATGGTTATCGTGGTGATAAAGATAAAATAACTTTCAACCAGCCTATTATTGCCAAGATAGAGGTTTTTAAAATTGAAAAGAACAAAGAGAAAATAGAACCACGACCTGAATAAGTAGAAATTTTAATTAATTTTATATATGAGACGACTCAATTTTATCGCATTGCTTTCTGCAATGTTTGTATTTTTCAGTTGCAATTCGCAAAAGAAAGCCTATAAAGATTTAGGCGATGGCTTATTTGCGGATATCGAAACTACTCAAGGAAATATTATTGTAAAACTAAACTACAAAGAAACTCCTGTAACAGTAGCCAACTTTGTTACTTTGGCAGAAGGTAAAAACACTTTTGTAAAAGCTGAATACAAAGGTAAACCGTTTTACAACGGAACAATTTTCCACCGAGTAATCAAGGATTTTATGATACAAGGAGGTGACCCTACCGGCACTGGAATGGGAGAACCCGGTTACCGATTTGAAGATGAGATAGTGCCTACTTTAAAACACGATAAAAAAGGAATCTTGTCAATGGCAAACGCAGGACCAGCTACCAATGGCAGTCAGTTTTTTATTACCCAAGTGCCTACTCCTCATTTAGATGGTCGTCACACAGTATTCGGCGAAACGGTGAAAGGTTTAGAAGTAATAGATGCTATTGCTAATACTAAAACAGTAATGAACGACAAGCCTGAAAAGGATATCAAAATCAATAAGATTACTATTATTGCTAATGGTAAAGATGCTAAAAACTTCAATGCTGTAAAAGTTTTTGAAGATTACTTCAAAGAAATTAACAAGAGAGAGCGAGAAAAAGAAGCTAAGACGAAAGCCGCTGCAGCTAAGTTCTTAGAAGAAGTAAAAGTACAGGAACCACAAGCTAAAGCACTTCCTTCAGGAGTAAAAATCTTTAAGTTAGTTGATGGCAAAGGCAAACAACCTAATCACACACATCAAGTAATGGTAAACTACGCAGGTTATTTGAGAAACGGAACCCTTTTCGATTCTAACGTAAAAGAAATTGAAGAGGCTTATGGTAAGTACGACTCATTACGTGAACAACAAGGAGGATACCAAGCCTTCCCTATGCCTTACAACACTTCTGCACAACTTATACCAGGCTTCAGAGATGCTTTACTTACAATGAAAGTAGGTGATAAAATACGCGTATTTATTCCTGCTGCTTTAGGATATGGCGAAAGAGGTGCTGGCGATGTGATTCCACCTAATAGCGACCTTATTTTTGATATTGAAATTACAGATATAGCTAAATAAGTATACAAAATAAGGATATACAAACTTTGTCAAAGTCTCTAACAGCCTGTCGTGCTACGACCTTTGACAAAGTTTTTTACTAACAACTAAAATAACTAAAAACTAAAAATGGTATACAAATTCAGAGTGATACTTGACGTTAAAGAAGACGTTTTTAGAGATATTATCATTCAAGGAGAAGCTACTTTGGAAGATTTACACAATGTAATCAACCAATCATTTGGCTTTGCTGGTGACGAAATGGCTTCTTTCTATCTTACCGATGAGGATTGGAATCAAGGAGAAGAAATCACCCTTTTTGATGTATCAGAAAGTGGAGAAATGCGCTTGATGGAAGAGACAACCATCGAATCGGTAGTAAGTGAAGAAGAGCCTAAACTATTGTACGTATACGACTTTATGTCGATGTGGACATTCTTCGTAGAATTAGTAGAGATTGATGAAGAAGAAACAGGCGTTTCTTATCCTGCTCTGATATACGCTCACGGTTCTATTCCTGCTGAAGCTCCCGAGAAATCATTCGTAGCTGATGATTTTGATGAGTTTGAAGATGAATTTAACGATTTTGACCTCGACGAAGACGATTATGGAAGTTTCAGTGAAGAAGAATACTACTAATTACGTAATAGTAACAGATAACAAGTAACTATGCTAAATTTATATACAACAAACATTGAAACACTTTCTATTCACAGGGTAGGTAATCTAAGCAAAGGAGAACCTCTATTCCTTTCAGAAAAACCTTATGCACTAAACGATGAGATTATAGGGCTACTGAAAGAATACTTCTTTAAACCTTTCCGTGAAAAAGAAGAAAACTACTTTCACTTAGTACACGATACCGATGTTGAGTTCAATGAACTTTACCAGCTGGTAACTCCTATTTTTGAGGACGAGAGCTCTATTCACGAGCAATCTAAGAAGATCGCGCAACACTTGTACAATCAGTCTAATCACCCACATATCAAAAGTGGAGAGGTGTATGTAGCGCTTCTTCACGATAGTTATTTAGATAATGAAAAGGTAAAAGCAGTGGGTATCTTCAAATCGGAGATGAGGAACAGCTTTTTGCAGTTTGAAGAACAGGCTAACCAGTTGGAGATGATTATCCAAGAGGGAGTAAACATTCACCGATTGGATAAAGGTTGTATTATCTTTAATGTGAATAAAGAGGACGGATACAAAATACTTTCCATCGATAGCAATCGTTATGACACTAAATATTGGTTAGAGAACTTTCTAAATGTCGATGCGTTAATAGACGATAATTTCTATACTAAAAAGTACTTAAAATTCAGCCAAGACTTTGCCAAAGATGTAATCTTACCTGCTGAGGATAAAAAAGAAGAGGTTTTGTTTATGAACCGTGCGATTAATTACTTCGCTAAGAATGATGATTTTGAAGAAACCTCGTTTATGAATGAAGTGTTTGAAAATCCTGAATTAATACCAGAGTTTAAGCACTACAAAGTAGAAAAAGGACCTAAGTACCAAATAGAAGATGTATCAACCTTCCCGATTGTTAATAAGGCTGTATCGGATGTACGCAAAAAAATTAAAAATGTGATTGATTTAGACACTAATATCCAAATACGTATGGACTTTATCAATCCAGAATCAGCTGATAAGTTTATTGAGAAAGGTTGGGACGAAGAAAAACAAATGTATTACTATTTGGTGTACTTCAATAAAGAACAAAAAAGCTAGATTTTAAATGGTAATAGCATAAAAAAAGAGTCTGATGTACAGACTCTTTTTTTATGCTTCTATGTATCTTATATTCCTTCTACGAAAGGTGTATAAACTTAAATTCGGTAAAAAAATTGTATTCTTCTTTAGGTCTTAACACTACATTATCGAACTGTGGATGTTTAGTAGCATCGGCATAACCTTGTGCTTCAAAACAAATCCCTCTGCTTTGCCCTATAGTTTTGCGATGAGGTGGTTGCAACTCAGGTAAATAATATCCTGCATAGATATGTAACACAGGGTGATTGGTACGCACTTCCATTGCCAATGAACCTTCTCCGTTAGTAAGTGTAGCCATTACTTCCTCAGGGGTAATCTCACGTACAAACGAATTATCAGTATGAGCATATACCTTTTGCCCTTTTCGGTAATCCAAACGTGTGCCAGCCACAGGAGGGCGTTCACCTGTAGGAGTAAAGAACCCTTCTTCTAACGGTACGTACTTATCGGCTTTTATTTGTAAGGTATTGTTAAGCACATCGGTATTGCTTTCATTGAGGTTAAAATACGTATGCTGAGTGAGATTTAAAATAGTAGGTGCATCGGTGGTGCCGTGATAATCAATACGCAAACGGTTATCGGAAGTAAGCGTATAAGTTACACGCACCGTTACCTCACCTGGATAACCCTCTTCGCCGTCTTTAGAAACATATTGTAAGGTTACTGAAGAATTATCATCTCCCCTATTTACTGCCACTACGTCCCAAAAGACACTATCAAAGCCTACTGAGCCTCCGTGTATTTGATTTTCTCCCAAATTGCAGTTCAATTGTATTTCCTTGCCATCGATAATAGCTTTTCCATACTTTATACGCCCTGCATTACGCCCTATAATCGCACCAAGATACGGATACTCTTTGCGGTAAGCCTCACTTACGTACTCTTCAAACGTGTCGAATCCCAATACACACTCTACTTTTTTCCCCTTTACAGGCACTTTAATAGAGCTAATCACACCACCAAAATTAAGTACGGTTACTTCCATACCTCCCTTATTAGAAAGTACAATAGTTTGTAATTTTTCTTTATGATATTCTTTTTTCATCAATAATTATTTTTTTAGATAAAGATATTGAAATAATGCGAATCAAGAGTTGGATTGAGTTGTATGTAAATGAAGTATATCCATTAAAATATATTCACTTCAAACTCCAAGGCAATACCAAACTTTTCTCGCACTTGAGCTTTTACATAATTAGCCACCGCTAAAATTTCTTCACCTGTAGCTTCACCATAATTTACCAATACCAATGCTTGATGTTTGTGCACTCCTGCATCTCCTTTCCGATAACCTTTGAGTCCTGAGCGATCTATAAGCCAACCTGCTGGCACTTTCACTTCGGTTTCATTTACTGGATAACAAGGAATTTCAGGATATTGCTGTTGTAGCTTTTCGTAATCAGTTTTTAGAATAATTGGGTTTTTAAAGAAACTGCCACAATTACCCAAAACATTAGGGTTAGGCAATTTACTTTCGCGAATAGTAATAATCGCATCGGACAACTCTTTTGGGGTAGGTTTAGTAATTCCTCGCTCTGAAAGGACTTGCTGAATAGCTCCGTATTGCGTGTGCAATTGGTGGTTCTTTTTAGTAAGTTTAAAAGTAACCGAAGTAATGATGTAATTGCCCTTCTCTTTCCCCTTAAAAATAGATTCTCGATAAGCAAAAGCACATTCTGCATTTGTGAATATGCGTTTTTGCAGTGTATGAACCTCAATAGTCTCACAACTCTCCATCACATCTTTTATTTCCACCCCATAAGCCCCTATGTTCTGTACAGGAGTAGTACCTACATTGCCGTAGATCAGTGAAAGATTTTCAAGTCCGCCATAGCCCTGTTGTAAAGTATAACGCACAAATTGGTGCCAATTCTCTCCAGCTTGTGCTTTAAGCCATATGTATTCATCAGTTTCTTTTACAGTGCTAATGCCTTTAAGCAAAATGTGAAACACAGGTTGCGTAATATTTTTAGTGAGAAGCATATTGCTTCCTCCCCCTAAAACAAATGGATTGTGATACTCTTGTAACGCACTGATGAGTTCCTTTTCGCTATGGATAGGAATATATTTTTCAGCTTGAACTTTAAGGTTAAAAGTGTTAGGTATTTGCATAACTTACAGTCTACTTACAAGTGCAAAGGTATGCAAAAAAAAATGAATTAGCAAATGTGAAAAATTAGTAAATTAGCAAATGGAGATTGATGGCTTAGTAGTAGGGTCACGAAGAAACGGAAGATAACGGAGAGGTTCGGAAGATGATTGAAGGGGATTTTGGTGAAAAAAGGTTATTAGGAGGGTACGTTTAGCTTATAGGAAGCTTATAGGAAGCTTATACGAATCTTGGAAGATTGGTATACAATAGCTATGTAAATGATTAAAAATGAGGAGTTAAGAGTTAATGAAAAACCGTAGTTTTGAGGGAAATAAAGCGACGTAAAACGAAAGGAAAGACCGTTGTTTGCTCTTAGTCTGTAAGTCTCATAAGGTTATTAACAAATCCTTTTATTGCACTAAAAATAAATTTGTTACCTAATAAATTTTGGGTTTTCAACTTTTTTTTCTACCTTTGTGCCTTGAAAATGCCAACTACCTATCGAATAAGTAAAACACTACTAACAGCTTAAAACTAATAACAAATGGCTAAAATAGATTCTTTTAAAGAAACAATGCTCGCTGGATACTCCTTTAAAGGTGATTACATTACCTTAGGAGGGGCTATCTACGAAGGGCAACCTATTGAAAACGTATTGGTAAATTTACCTTTAAAAACACTTAACCGCCACGGGCTTATCGCAGGAGCTACGGGTACAGGTAAAACTAAAACTCTGCAAGTTATCGCCGAAAACCTTTCTAAAAAAGGTGTTCCTGTATTGCTAATGGACTTAAAAGGTGACCTCAGTGGTATTGCTGAATCTGGTGAAGTAAAGCCTTTTATCTTAGAGCGTTTAGGTAAGATAGGCTTAGACTTTCAACCACAGGCATTCCCCACCGAACTACTGACCATTTCGGAGCAAAAGGGTGTGCGTATGCGTGCTACTGTATCAGAATTTGGCTCTGTGTTACTTTCACGCATCTTAGACCTAAGCGATGTGCAAGAAGGTGTTTTGGCAGTGGTTTTCAAATACTGCGATGACCACGCACTACCCTTGTTAGACCTAAAAGATTTAAAGAAAATACTTCAATATGCCACTGATGAAGGAAAGACCGACTTCGAGAAAGAGTACGGAGCGGTTTCTAAGTCCTCAACAAGTGCTATCTTGCGTAAAATTGTGGAATTAGAGCATCAAGGTGCTGAACTTTTCTTCGGCGAGCGCAGTTTTGAACCAGCTGACTTAATGAGAACCAATGCACAGGGCGAAGGTTATGTAAACATCATTCGCCTTACGGACATTCAAGACCGTCCTAAGATGTTCTCGACCTTTATGTTGAGTCTTTTGGCTGAAATTTACACTACTTTCCCCGAAGAAGGCGATATGTCGAAACCTAAGTTGGTTATCTTTATCGACGAAGCGCACCTTATTTTCAATGAGGCTTCCAAAACGCTTCTCAACCAATTAGAGAACATTGTAAAGCTCATACGTTCAAAAGGTGTGGGGCTTATTTTCTGTACTCAAAACCCTACCGATATTCCCGATGCGATACTCTCTCAGCTGGGTATGAAGGTACAACACGCTCTGCGTGCTTTCACCGCTAAAGACCGTAAAGCCATTAAGCTGATTGCGGAGAACTATCCTTCATCAGAATTTTACGACACTACCGATACGCTTACTTCCTTAGGAACAGGAGAAGCACTGGTAACAGTACTGAACGAAAAAGGAATACCTACCCCATTGGTAGACACAATGATGCGCGCACCGATGAGTAGAATGGATATTCTTAGTGATAGTGAAATTGAAGCGTTGGTAGGACGTTCGGAGTTAGTGCGCAAATACAACGAAGTTATCGACCGTGAAAGTGCTTATGAAATCTTAAATAAGAAAATAGAGGACGTGCGGAAAGAGGAAGAGAAGCAAAAAGAAGCTAAGGAAGCCGATAAAGCTTCTGCTCCTAAGCCCACTACACAAAAAACCACTACTAAGCGTTCGGGTACTAATCCTTTGATAAAAATGGTTACAAGTGCTTCGTTCGTAAGAGGAGTTTTAGGAATATTAAATAAAATCATCAAGAAATAATGAAAAAATACTTTATCATCATTACTGTTCTTTTAACTATTGTGGCGTGTAACAATAAAAAGAATGAGTTCCTCATCACTAATAACAGTGTAGGAGTCCTCCAAAAAGACACTCCCATACAAAAGTTAGATTCTATCTTTGCTAAGGACTCCATAGTAAACTCGACTATGGAAGGAGAGTTGCGTTATGCAAGTGCTGAACGCATTACTATTTTAGACAAAGAAGGTAAAGAGCTTCTTGAAATTACTCCCACTACCAATGATAAGGGGGATAAAATAGTGGAAAGTGTATTGATATTGTGCGATAAATACGCTACCGAAAAAGGGATTTCGTTACAGAGTACTTTTAAAGACGTAAAGAAAAAATATCCCGATTTAGAAATTGAGCCCTCTATCAGTAGCGTAATGGTTACTCCAAAAGGAAAGAATTACTACTTTACTTTTGATAAATCGGCTCTTAAAACAGCTTTTGACCTTACCGATAATATCTCAGAAGGAGATATTGAGGAAAGTGCCAAAATCGCTCGTATTACAGTTAATTTTTAAGTTGAACGAAGATTAATAACTATTTATAATTTTAACACGAGTGATACACTCGTGTTCATTTTGTATAAAATCAATTGATAAAGATGAACAATATTAAACTAAACAGCATTGAAGAAGCTGTTGAAGACATAAAAAAAGGAAAAGTCGTTATTGTAGTAGATGATGAAAACCGCGAAAATGAAGGCGATTTTATTGCTGCTGCTGAAAAGGTAACTCCTGAGATGATTAATTTTATGATTACCAACGGTCGCGGGTTAGTCTGTGCTCCTCTTACTGAAAAACGCTGTGCTGAGCTTGACCTTCCGATGATGGTGCAAAACAACACCGTACTGCACGAAACTCAGTTTACTGTTTCAGTAGATTTGAAAGGTCAGGGTTGTACTACCGGTATTTCAGCTTTCGACCGGGCAAAAACTATTCAAGCATTGGTAGACCCAAAGACCACTCCTTTCGACTTAGGGCGTCCTGGACATATATTCCCTTTACGCGCTAAAGAAGGCGGAGTGCTTCGCCGTACAGGACACACAGAAGCAACTATTGACCTCACTCGTATTGCGGGACTAAAACCTGCCGGTATTTTAGTAGAAATCTTAAATGAAGATGGTACGATGGCACGATTACCTCAGTTGGTGGAAGTAGCTAAGAAATTCGACCTTAAAATCATTTCTATTGAAGACCTTATTGCTTATCGTATGCGCAAAGACACACTTGTGATAAAGAAAGAAGATTTCTTGTTGCAAACCCCTTATGGAGAATTCCGCTTGCGCGCTTATGAACAAACTACTAACAAGCAAATACACTTAGCCTTTACACAAGGCACTTGGAAAGCAGATGAACCTGTGCTTACGCGCGTTCATTCATCGTTTATCAGCAATGATATTCTGGAAGTTATAGCAGGAGATAAGGACAACCCTCTTGAACGCATTTTCAGAAAAATTAATGAGGAAGGCAAAGGAGCTGTGATAGTAATTAATAAAGAAGGTTATTCGAAAACGTTATTACAGCACATTACCGAAATCAAAGAACACCAAACAGGGCACTCTCTTCCTCAAGTAGGTAAAGATACCAAAGATATTGGAATGGGAGCTCAAATACTCAACGATTTAGGTATTAGAAAACTTCGATTGCTTACCAACTCTAAAAATGCGTCTAATTACGTAGGAATGTCGGGCTACGGTCTTGAAATTACGGAAGAGATACCGTATTAATTAGAATGGGAAGATAGGAAATAATTATATGACACATATCATTATGAAAAGAATAATACTTTTTTTAGCCCTAATTGCCAGCTCATTTTCTTTCTCACAAGAGTTGAATGCCGTGGTAACGGTCAATACACAACAGGTAAATTTAAGTAATCGCTCAGTCTTTAAGACCTTAGAAAAATCTTTGCAAGAATTTATCAATCAAACCCGTTGGACAGATTTAAAAGTACGCGAAAACGAACGTATCCGTTGTAGTTTTACTCTGGTGATTAATAAGTTTGAAAATTCGCACTATGAAGCAAGTCTTTTGGTGCAATCTTCACGTCCTGTATACAATTCAGCTTATCAATCTCCTGTATTTAACTTGCAAGATAAAGAAGTAGCTTTTGACTATCAAGAGTTTGCTCCTCTTACCTTCAATGAAAATGCCTTTGAGTCGAACCTCACGTCGGTAATAGCTTACTATGCCTATTTGCTATTAGGGTTCGATGCTGATACGTTTGCTGAAAATGCAGGGAGACCTTATTTCTTAAAGGCACAACAAATTGCTAATATAGCACAAAACAGTAGTTATACAGGTTGGGCTGATAATGGTAAAAACAACCGATTCTTGTTAATAAATGAGCTCATTTCAGAAAATTACACTGATTATCACAAAGCTTTATACCAATACCATCGTTTGGGCTTAGATATAATGAGCACCGATGAGAAAGGTGGAAAAGAAGCTATCCAGAATGCTATTATTTTACTTGAAAAAATACCGAGCCTACGGTTGAGCTCCTATGCGATGATATTGTTTTTTAATGCAAAAACTGATGAAATTGCCTCTATTTACTCAGGTGGAATGATTTTTAATACCAAAATGCTAAAAGAAGCCTTAATGAAATTAGCTCCCACCCAAGTAACTAAGTGGAATGAAATAAAATAAGGAATATGCTCAACACTCTTTCTATAAAAAATTATGCATTAATTGATGACCTAAAAGTTGACTTCCCTAAAGGCTTTATTATTATCACAGGCGAAACAGGTTCAGGAAAATCTATAATGCTTGACGCTCTTTCCTTAGTATTGGGGAAACGTGCCGATATGTCTGCTTTGAGGAATAAAGATGAAAAATGTATAATTGAAGCCGAATTTTCTTTACAAAATTATGAATTTCAATCTCTCTTTAATGAGCTGGAAATAGATTATGACCCTCAAACTATTATACGTCGTGAAATTCTTCCTTCGGGAAAATCTCGAGCTTTTGTCAATGATTCTCCTGTAACATTAGACGTGCTTTCACGTTTAGGTGAAGTTCTCGTAGATATTCATTCTCAGCATCAGACACTTTCTTTAAGTGACACAGCTTTTCAGTTTGAAATTATAGATGCAATGGCTGAAAATAAATCTTTATTAGAGGAATACCAACGCCTTTTAGTACTACTTAAAAACGAACAAAAAAAACTACAAGAGCTCATAGATTTCCAACAGACAGCTAATAAAGAATACGATTACAATCTGCACCAACTAAAAGAACTGAAATCGGTTACTTTAGGAGAAGGCATTTTGGAGGAATTGGAAGAAAGCTATGAAGAAGCCTCTAACATCGAAGAGATAAAAGAAAGTGTAGCTGAAAGTTTATATTTGCTCAACGATGAGAACATAGGTATCTTGAATAATTTGCGTGAACTGCGTCGCGCTTTTTCAAATCTTACAGAATACAAACAGCAATACCGCGAATTATACGAACGCATTGACTCGGCTTTCTTAGATTTAGAAGATTTGAGTAGAGATGTAGCAGACATAGATGAAAACATAGAAACAGACCCAGAAAATTTAGAGGAAATATCTAAGCAACTCAATAAAATCTACTCACTTCAGCAAAAGCACAAAGTAACAACTGTTGAAGAGTTGATGAGTATTCAAGAGCATTTAGAGAAGGCTGTTTCTAAAACTGAAAGCGCAGATTTCGACCTTAAAGAACAACAAGAGTTAGTTGCAAAACATCAAGCAGAAACTTCTAAAAAAGCAACTGAGTTACACAAAACTCGTGAAAAAGTAGTTCCTTCTCTCACTAAACAATTAGAGAGCTTTATGCACGAATTAGGAATGCCCAATGGGCATTTTGATATCAAGCTAACATCTACCTCACATTTCTTTAACAACGGAAATGATGAGCTCTCATTTTTATTTTCTGCCAATAAAGGAGGAGATTTTGGACCATTAAAGAAAGTAGCTTCAGGAGGAGAACTGTCGCGTATAATGTTAGCTGTAAAAGCAATAATGGCAGCACATACAGCACTCCCTACTATTATGTTCGACGAAATTGACACAGGAGTATCAGGGGAAATCTCTCAAAAAATGGGTGATATAATGAAACAAATGAGCAAAAACAGACAGGTTTTTGCCATTACTCATTTACCGCAAATAGCTGCTAAAGGTGCTTATCATTTTAAAGTGTTTAAAGAAGATATAACAGGTAAGACAACTACCCATCTTAAAATGCTCACTGAACAGGAACGCATTTCAGAACTCTCAGAAATGCTTGAAGGAAAAAATAGTGGCGAATCAGCTCGTAATCACGCAATAGAGCTTTTAAGAAAAGGATAAAAAACAGACAAGTATTAACTTTCTAAACTAATAATAAATTATTATGCTTCCCATTGAAGAGTATAAAACAGCTTTTTTACAGCATATAGAAAAAATTTTTACTCCCAAAGAGCCTATTCACCTCTATGAACCTATTCAGTACATTCTTAACTTAGGGGGAAAGCGTATTCGCCCTATACTTACCCTTATTGCAACCAATATTTTTGGTAAAGACTATCACAAAGCACTTAATGCAGCTACTGCCATAGAGGTTTTTCACAACTTTTCACTTATCCACGACGATATTATGGATAATGCTTCTCTAAGACGTGGCAAGCCTACTGTACATCAAAAATGGGATACAAATGTAGGTATACTTTCAGGAGATGCTATGCTTATCATTGCCTATAAATTATTAGAGGATTATCCTTCAGAAATATTTCAAGAATTAGTAAAAACATTAAGTGAAACAGCTCTTAAAGTATGTGAAGGACAGCAAATGGATATGGATTTTGAAAAGCTACAAGAGGTAAGTATTGAGGCATATATGCAAATGATTTCATACAAAACTTCAGTTCTTATAGGAGCTGCCTTACAAATGGGTAGTATTATCTCAGAAACTACTAAGGAAAACCAAATAAATATGTACAATTTTGGTTTAAATTTAGGAATAGCTTTTCAGTTACAAGATGATTATTTGGATACTTTTGGAGATGCTTCATTTGGTAAAAAAATAGGAGGTGATATTATAGAGAATAAGAAAACTATACTCTATTTAAAATCTTTAGCCCTAAGCAATGAAAAACAACGTGAAGAACTATTGAGAGCATATGCTTTAAATGAAGTTGATAATAAAAGAGCATATGCTTTAAATGAAGTTGATAATAAAATAGCAAGAGTAAGAGAGATTTTTCAGATAACAAATGCAGACAAAGCAGTTCGCCAGCTGATAGAAAATTATACTCAAAAAGCTCTTATGATATTAGAGAAAATAACTATAGGAGATGATGAACGAGAATACCTCAGAACTTTTGCCCTACAATTAATGGATAGAAAAATATAAAACGGTATAGATTTTGTGCTTATAAAGCTAGAATTTATAACCTTTTAAATAACTTATGATATGAAAAAAACAACTGTTTTTATACTCCTAATTATGGCTGTTGTTCTTAGTTCTTGTGCTAGTGTATATGTAGCTACAGATTATGACCAACAGGCCGATTTTTCTGCATACAAATCATTTGCTTTCTTTAAAGAAGGTATTGATAAAGTTCCTATCTCAGATTTAGATAAGAAACGTATCTTACGAGCTATTGAGCGTAATTTAACTTCTAAAGGAATAACACTTTCTGAAAAACCAGATGTTTTAGTAAATATCTTTACACGTGAACAAGAAAATGTAGATGTATATAACAATTCTCCATACTATTGGGGCTGGGGAATGGGTTGGGGGCCTTTTTGGGGAGGAGCAACCTATAACGTCGCTCGAAGTACAGAAGGTTCTCTTTATATTGAAATTATAGACGCTCATAAACGCGAACTCATCTGGCAAGGTAAAGGTGTAGGTAACCTACCTCAAACAACGGAACGCAAAGAAGAAGCTATTAATAACTTTGTAAATAAAATATTAGAAAAATATCCTCCAAAACAGTAAGTCTCATAAATTATTCAAGTACTTACTCATAATAAAAGTTTCCAAAAATATGGAAACTTTTTTTGTTTATTAAGTTTTTTATCGTACCTTTGCCCCCGATTTAGAACAAACAAAAGATGGATTTAATTAAACTTTCTATTAAGCGTCCCAGTGTACTTATTGTGATGCTCTTGTTGTTGCTACTTGGTGGCTTCTATTCGTATAAGTTATTGAACTACGAGCTCATTCCTAAGTTTGAAGTGAATGTAGTTACAATCTCTACTGTGTATGCGGGAGCCTCTCCTTCGGAGATTGAGAGCACCGTGACAAAGAAAATTGAGGATGCCGTTTCGGCTTTGGAAAATATCAAAAAGATACAATCATATTCGTATGAAAGTCTTTCGGTGGTAGTAGTACAACTTACTAACGATGCGAATGTAGATAATACCCTTAATGAGGCACAGCGCAAAATTAATGCAATAAGAGCTGATTTGCCCGATGATGCTAAAGAGCCATCATTGAGTAAATACTCTCTTTCCGATTTGCCTATTGTGTCTATTGGGGTAACTTCTAAGTTATCGGCACAAGAATTGTACGACTTGGTAGATAAAAAAATACAGCCAGAGTTATCACGTGTTCCAGGAGTAGCACAAGTGAATATAATAGGTGGTCGCAAACGCGAAATACGCGTGAGCATTGATGCTAAGAAGTTAGAAGGTTATGGTCTTTCTATTGCTCAAGTACAACAATTGATTGCAGCTTCGAATATGGAAATTCCTGCGGGTAAAATTAAAACTCGTGAGAATAGCACTTCTATACGTTTGCTTGGTAAATTACAAGATGTAGAACAATTGCGCAACCTTATACTTGCTTCGCAGAATGGAGTAGAGATACGACTTTCGGATGTAGCTGATGTGCAAGACACCGAAGAAGAAGCTACAAAAATAGCGCGTATAGACCAAGAAAATACCCTTTTGTTACAAGTGATCAAACAAACCGATGCCAATGCCGTATCAGTGAGTGAAATGGTGCGCAAGAAGATGGCACAAGTAGAGCAGACTTATAAAAATGAAGGTGTAAAGATGCTATTGGCTGAAGATACCAGTGAGTTTACCTTGGAAGCAGCCAACTCTGTAATGTCCGATTTGATATTGGCAATTGTATTGGTAGCAGTAGTGATGTTCTTCTTCCTTCACAGCCTGCGTAATGCTCTTATCGTAATGGTATCTATACCTACTTCTCTCATTGCTACTTTTATAGGTATGTATTTCTTTGGTTTTACACTGAACTTGATGAGTCTTGTTGCCCTCTCGATGGTGGTAGGTATCTTGGTGGACGATGCTATTGTAGTATTGGAAAACATTCACCGTCATATGGAGATGGGTAAGAATAAAGTGCGTGCTGCTTTTGATGGCTCTAAGGAAATTGTGCTTACTGTAATGGCAATTACCTTAGTAATTGTGGTAGTGTTCGTTCCTATTTCATTAGGTAATGCTATTGTAGTAAAAGTATTGCGTGAGTTTTGTTTGACTGTAGCTATTGCTACAATGCTTTCATTATTGATGTCTTTTACAGTAGTCCCTTGGTTGTACTCTAGGTTTGGAAAATTAGAGCACGCAAATCCCAATTCATTTTTAGGAAAGATGACCATAGGATTTGAAGGATACCTCAAACGCTTTACACAGTTCTTCTCTGACTTATTGGTATGGGTATTTGCCAATAAATGGAAAACTATTATTTTGGTATTTTTCCTTTTTGTAGGTTCTTGTTCATTGATTCCTACTGGATTTATCGGATCTGAGTTTATGCCTAATATGGATAGAGGAAAGTTTTTAGTACAGTTTGAATTGAATAAAGATGCTTCCTTAGAGCAGACTAACTTTATGACCCAAAAAGCTGAAAATTATCTTCGTAGCTTAAAAGTAGAGGGTACCAATAAACCTTTGGTAGAGAGTATGATTACTACTGTAGGACAGTCTACCAGTGGTATGGGAGCTTCACAAGCAACCCCTTATAAATCGGAAATACAGCTTACTATTATCGATAAGAAAGAACGTAGTGAATCGACTAACGTAATTGCGGCAAAGCTGAAACGTGAACTGAGTCAGTATTTGGTAGATGCTAAAGTAAAGACGGTGCCTGTAGGATTGATGGGAGCTAAACAAGCACCAATTGCTTTGGTTGTTACTTCTGACAATGTGGAAGTAGCCCAACAGTACGCTGAAAAAACAGCTGAGCTTCTTAAAACTGTTGAAGGTGCTACTGAAATTAAGCTTTCCTCAGAATCTGGTAATCCTGAAATAAATGTGCAGATAGACCGCGATAAGATGGCAATGTTAGGACTTAATATTGCTACTGTAGGGGGAACGATGCGAACCGCTTTTAATGGTAATGACGACAGTAAGTTCCGCACAGGAGATTCAGAATACAATATTAATATAGTGTTTGAAGAAGGTAGCCGTCAGTCTATAGACGATATAGAAAATATGATGTTTATCAACTCGGTGGGACAACAGGTAAAACTATCACAATTTGCGACTATAGCCTACGCTTCAGGACCTACACAGCTGGAACGTTATGACAAATCTCCTTCGGTAACAGTACAAGCTCAATCGGTAGGTCGTCCTACAGGTACTATAGTTTCAGAATGGAAAACTAAGATAGACCAATTAGAAAAACCTGCTAACGTACACTTTGTGTTTACAGGTGACCAAGAGATGCAAGACGAAGGGTTCGGCACCTTGTTTATATCGCTCTTTGCAGCTATTCTCTTAGTTTATATGGTAATGGTAGTGTTATACGACAGTTTTTCACGACCTTTTGTGGTATTGTTCTCTATACCGCTTTCGTTCATTGGAGCTTTAGTAGCTTTGGCATTAGCTAATATGTCACTCAATATCTTTACTCTTTTAGGTATCATTATGCTTATTGGGTTGGTTGCTAAGAATGCGATTATGTTAGTAGACTTCGCCAACCACC
Source organism: Capnocytophaga sp. oral taxon 336 str. F0502 (assembly GCF_000411575.1). Lineage (NCBI taxonomy): Bacteria > Pseudomonadati > Bacteroidota > Flavobacteriia > Flavobacteriales > Flavobacteriaceae > Capnocytophaga > Capnocytophaga sp. oral taxon 336. Next base: position 55,452 of record NZ_KE150489.1, read on the forward strand.
GCAAGCAAGAAGGGGAAGATACTGTAACTGCATTAATACAAGCAAACCACGCCCGTTTACGCCCTATCTTGATGACGACTATTGCAATGGTAGCAGGTATGATTCCGCTTGCTATTGCCAATGGAGCAGGTGCCGAAGTGAACAATGGTTTGGCGATTGTAATTATAGGTGGACTTATTTCCTCATTGTTCTTAACACTTATTGTAGTGCCTTTGGTATACCTTATTTTTGACAATATTGGCAGACGTTTCGGTAAAGGTACTAAGACTGATTACGAAAAACTGATGATTGCCGATTACGAGCACAGAGACATCAAAGGCGAACACGAAGTATAACTATAATTCATCTTATTTTTTACTTATCTCTTAGACGGTGCGAGGTCGTAGCACGACAGGCGGATAGAGCGAGACGCATAGGCAGATATAGTGAAAAGACAAAGGTAACCTCCCCCTCAACTGCTCAAAGAGGGGGGAATGTAGCGACGCAAAGATGAAAGATAGACGAACAAAAGACGGTGCGAGCCGCACGAGCAGATGAGGGAAAGACGAACAAAAGACGAACAAAAGACGAACAAAAGACGAACAAAAGACGAACAAAAGACGAACAAAAGACGAACAAAAGACGAACAAAAGACGAACAAAAGACGAACAAAAGACGAAGGAATGACGAACAGAAGACGAAGGAACGACGAACAGAAGACGAAGGAACGACGAACAGAAGACGAAGGAACGACAGACCTAAGATGATATTAAGTTGAACTAATGTTAGTCAGTTCATTTATTACCGCAACGGTATGACAGGCTACTATGGCTGCTGTTTCGGTGCGTAAGCGAGTATCTCCTAATGAGATAGGCACAAATGCTTGTTGCAAAGCGGTGTTTATCTCATTAGTAGAGAAATCGCCTTCAGGACCTATAAGCACAGTAATACGCTCAGGAAAGGGCTTGAGGGCGCGAGAGAGCAAGCGCTTTTCATTTTCTTGACAGTGAGCTATATATTTAGCTGAACTATCTGTCAGCATCGTTTTGAAAAACTGAGCTGATGCAATAGGCGTATTCAGTTTAGGCAAATAGCATTGCAACGATTGTTTCATTGCTGAAAGGAGTATCTTTTCAAAACGTTCTACTTTGATAGTGGTACGATCAGAATGTTCACAGATAATAGGAGTAATTTCATCAACGCCTATTTCGGTGGCTTTCTCCAAGAACCACTCATAACGTTCATTCATCTTGGTAGGTGCTACCACCAAATGTAAGTAGTAAGGACGGGAAAGCTGAGGAGTACATTTCAGTATAGACACCTCACATTGTTTAGGTGTAGCGAAATCTAATTTTGCTTCAAAAAGAAGTCCTTTACCATTGGTAATATGGAGTATATCGCCTGCTTTTTTGCGCAGTACCTTTACTATATGTTGGCTTTCTTCCTTATCAAAAAAGCAATTTGTGCTACTTGAATGAAGGTTGGAGTGAAAAAATAATTGCATACTCATAATTTTATTTTCTTAGAAAAAATGGGCTTTATTGCGGGACAAAGATACAACAAAATAAAAAAAAGTAGATTTTTTATTTTGTAATTATAAAAATTGACTTACTTTCGCCCCGTGAAAAGTAATATTAATATGAAACGTGTAATAGTAGACTACAACAAACTAACTAATGAGATTCTCTCAATGTTGGTAGAGAAATACCCCGAAGGGTATACAGATGCAGATGTGATTCGTTTTAAGAATGCTAAAAATGAAACAGTTGATGCCTTGGAAGTCCGTACTGATGACACTATATATTTAGTGAAAGTAAGTACCCGCTTAGCTGACACTATGGAAAACTTCGACGAAGATGATGACTTTATGAATAACGAAGAAGATGATATGAGTGTAAGCAATTTAGATATACCTGATGACTCTTCATTAGACGACGAATAATAAAACACTAAAAAGCGTATGATTACCGCTTATATTCCTTATCAAAATATTCGTTTTTTCTCTAAACTCATCACTGATTATGTAGGTGAGAAAAAAAAATTACGCCCTTTTTATCATAATTTCCCTTTATTGTTAGAATTTAAAAAGCAAATAGAAGAAAAAGCTCTTGATTTTACCGAGGAGAAACGCCATATTTTGGTCAGTAGTTTAAAAGAACAATACGCTGAGGTAAAAACTACTCCGAAAGTACTTAAAAATATCGAACTTTTATCCAAAAGTAATACTTTTACCATCACTACGGGACATCAATTAAGTCTTTTTACAGGACATCTTTACTTCATTTTCAAGATTATTTCGGTAATTAATACTGCTAAACAGCTCGCCGAAAAGTACCCTGATAAGCACTTTGTACCTGTATATTGGATGGCTACAGAAGACCATGATTTTGAGGAGATTAACCACTTTCACTTCAACAATCGCACAATTTGCTGGAATAGCGACCAAACAGGAGCCATAGGCAACTTTGCTACTGACACACTTGAAGCGGTGTTTCAGACTTTTGACAAAGCCATAGATCTAGGCAAAAATGCTAATACTTTGCGCACACTCTTCCACGATAGTTATCTAAAAAATAAAGATTTAGCCTCTGCCACTCGTTACTTAGTAAATGCTCTTTTTGAAGCATACGGAGTTGTAGTAATAGATGGCAACGATAAAGCCCTAAAAAGACAATTTATCCCTTACATAAGCGATGATTTACTGCACAGTGTGGCACATACTGAGGTTACTAAAAGTATTAAGGCTTTACATACTGTAAATAGCTCTTATCCCGTGCAAGTGAACCCTCGTGAGGTGAATATGTTTTATCTTACAGAAGGAGGACGACATCGTCTTGTGCGCACTGCGGACGGCTTTGAGGTACACGGTACGAATATTCGTTTTTCCGAGGAGGGGATTTTAGAGGAACTACGCACCCATCCAGAACGATTTTCGCCCAATGTAATCTTACGACCTTTATATCAAGAGGTAATATTACCCAATTTGGCATATATTGGTGGAGGTGGTGAAATAGCCTATTGGCTGGAATTAAAAGGCTTTTTCAATAAGGAGAAAGTACCCTTCCCGATACTAATGCTGCGCAATTCAGCAATGATTATTTCGCAAAGACAAGCCGAAAAACTACAAAAACTACAACTTTCAGTAGAAGACTTATTTCTAAAACCAGAAGATTTAAAAAACAAGAAAGTAAGACAGTTAAGCGAAATTCCTATAGATTTTACTCCTGAAAAAGAATTACTACACAAGCAGTTTAAGCACTTATATGAGTTAGCCAAACACACTGATGTTACTTTTGAAAACGCTGTAAAAGCACAAGAAGTAAAACAGCTGAAAGGGTTAGACAAACTGGAAAAACGCCTCTTAAAAGCCCAGAAAAGGAAGTTTGCAGAGGAATTGGAACAGACTATTTTTTTACAAAATGAACTCTTTCCTAATGGAGCCTTACAGGAGCGTTTTGCTAACTTCACAGATTTCTATTTGATGAAAGGAGAAGAACTCATTCCTGAGTTAATAAAAGACTTTAATCCGTTTGATTTTAGGTTTGTGGTAATACAATAAAAATGTTGTATCTTTGCACCCAAAATAACGAACAATGAAAAGTATTCTTGAAATAAGAACAGACTTCCCTATACTCTCACGCACTATTCATAACAAACCTCTTATCTATTTTGATAATGGAGCAACTTCGCAAACGCCTACACAAGTGATAGAGGCAATAGTGCATTATTACAGTTACCAAAACGCTAATATACACCGTGGAGTACACACTCTCAGCCAAGAAGCTACTGATGCTTATGAAGAAGCGAGGAAGAAACTACAACGCCACTTCAATGCCCGTAAAAGCTCTGAAATTCTTTTTACTGTGGGAACTACCCACAGTATTAATTTAGTGGCTAACGGTTATGGCGCACTGATGCAAGAGGGAGACGAAGTAATTATTTCGGCTTCAGAACACCACAGCAATATAGTGCCTTGGCAATTAGCTTGTCAACGGAGTGGGGCTACCTTAAAGGTAATCCCGATGAATGAGAAAGGAATTTTGGACTTAGAGGTGTATAACCAACTGCTAAATGAGCGTACGAAGATAGTGTGTGTACAGCACGTATCGAACGCCTTAGGAAATATTCACCCTATAGAAGAAATTATAGAAAAAGCACACCGTGTAGGAGCTGTTGTATTAGTAGATGGAGCGCAAGCAGCCCCACATTTGCAACCCGATATGCAAACTCTCGATGTTGATTTCTATGCTGTTTCAGCTCATAAAATGTACGGACCTACGGGGATAGGAGCGTTGTATGGTAAAGAAGAATTACTATTACAATTACCTCCTTATCAAGGAGGGGGAGAAATGATAAAAGAAGTACATTTTGAAGAGAGTACTTATGCCGATCTCCCTTATAAGTTTGAAGCAGGTACTCCTAATATTTGTGGAGGTATTGCGTTTGGAGTTACAATTGACTATATACAGCAATTGGGAATGGAAGCTATTGCTAGACACGAACACAAACTATTAGAATATGCTATCGCTAAATTACAAAATATAGAAGGCATTACTCTTTACGGTAATGATGATTTGAGTAAGCGTACCGCTGTTATATCATTTAACTTACAAAACATTCACCCTTATGATGTAGGTGTAATTCTCGACCAATTAGGAATTGCTGTACGTACGGGGCATCATTGTGCCCAACCTATTATGGACTTCTACTGTATACCAGGTACAGTTCGTGCCAGCTTTGCTGTTTACAATACCTTTGAAGAAATAGATACCTTTGTAGAAGCTGTAAAAAAAGCTCAGAAAATGTTAAGCTGATAAACACACAAAAGGAATATAAGATATAAATACTATAGTTTCTCGTAAAAAGGTCTCTCTATATCAAAGATTTCTTGCAATAGTTGCTCGGTATACTGACTGTACAGAGCGAGAGTTTGAGCAGTTACATCACAGTCTTTTACCTTGTCGATATAGGTGTGGAAACGCAAGAATCCTTTTTGCAAACGCTTAAACGATAGGTTGGCAACTATCATCGGTTCATCAATTTTGAAATGCTGGGTAATCATATAAGCATAAGTAAGGAGTTGGAAAGCTTTGCCGTACTTGATATCAGTAATAAGACTCTCCCAATCCTTGATACGCACATCAGTTTCTTCTACAATTCCTGTCTTGTAGTCAATGATATGCAACACTCCGTTACGTCTATCCACCCGGTCGATAATCCCTTTGAAATTAACAAGAAAAGGCAAGTGAGAAGCTTGGAAAGGTATTTTTATTTTCTGTTCTAAATACAGAGGGATAATTTCGGTACCACTTTTTATTTCGTTGAGTTCTAAAGTTAAAAAACTACGCACATACTTCTCTATTACATTGAAAATAAGCCAGTTTTTACCTGTCCTAAAATCAGTACTTCGGTACTCTTCTTCAAAGCGTTTTTCGATAGTGGGGAGTACCAAAGGTTGCATTTTTTTGATGTGCTCTTCGGTGAGTATTTCGTTTAAGAAAGATGTGTACAAATCTTCTAAAGTGCCGTGTACGATATTTCCAAAAGTGCGTACTTCAACAGTTTCTTCTACCTCTTTTTCTTCGTATACCTGTAGTACTTGTTGCTCGTAGAAAGTAAGTGGATTGCGGATATAGGTAGTTAGTGCTGAAGGTGAAATGCCCTTCTCGGCAAGTGTCTTTAGTGTATCGATTACAGAGGTCGTTTTTTTGATGTTAAGAGGTCGCAACACAGCAGGATATACCTCAGGGGCTTTGATTTGGTGCACTACCTTGTGAGTGGGAATTTTCTCTGCCAACAATTGAAGGATAAACCTACTTTTTTCCTTGCTTTTCAGACTATTCATCTCGGTATCGTAGAATAGGTGTACTTGTTTGGCGCGCTGTAAAATGCGGTAGAAGTTGTAACTGTACACCGCATCACGCTCTTTGTAGGTAGGCAATTCCAGTTCGTACTTCACATCGTAAGGAATCAGAGAGCTGTCGCTTTTGCCTAAGGGTAATACGCCTTCGTTTACCGAAGTAATAATCACGCGCTCAAAATCCAAACTACGGCTTTCCAACACACCCATAACTTGCAAGCCTTCCAAAGGCTCACCGCGGAAATTGAGTGAACTCTTTTGTAATACATCTAAGTAGAAATGATAAAGCGTTTTCACCGAATCGATATAGCCGTATCGCTCTTGTAACTGCTTTAACTGATTGAATAACTGAAAGAAGCGATAAGCATACTCTTGAGTGAGTAGGTGAGTATTGCTCTCAGGGTCGATTTGTGCTTTTAGGCGATAGATAAGCGTAATAGCATTGTCGATAAGGGTAGTGATGAGTGTTTTTCCTTTGGCATCGGGGAATAGCAAAGTGAGCATCTCGTGTTCGGTTTCATCTACCGACTCGAATAGCTTTTTACGGGTGATATAGGTGAGGTTGTGTTTTTTGATGAACTCCGAAATATGGCGCACCACTTCTTCTTTTAGCAAGGTGTGCAAGAAAGGTTGTGAGAGCAGGTTCAGTATATCTTTATAGTAAAAACTCTTGGAAAGATGCAAGCGGAAATAGGCGACAAAAAGGTCGTTGAGAGGAGTTTGTTGCAAGGGGTAGCCCATAGTAATGTTCACACTTGTTTTGGGTTGCACGGCTTGTAGTACAGGTATGAGCAAATTCTCATCGGCGATGATGAGGGCTGTTTTTTCCAATTGATTAGAGGGGGTATTCTTGAGCAGTTCGGCTACACTATGTGCCTGATTGATGCTTTTGGGTACTCCCGTGAGATAGAGTTCTTTTTCTTTTTCGTAATTGCTTTGTATAAACTTAGGTTTATGGGTTTGGTAATAACGCCAGTTTTTTATATACTTGCGCAAGAAGAACCCTGCATCGTGGGCTGGATTGTTTAAAAAATAAGTATCACCGTCCCAATAAATTTCACCGCCTATATCCATTAATATAGATTGAATTACGTGTTGTTCGGCTTTGGAAAGAGCGTTGAAACCGACGAATATATGAATGCTATTGCTGTGTGTTTGCAGGTATTCGGGGAGTTTTTCAACAGCTTTTTTAGCGATGAAACCACCATAGCCTTTACCCATTTCAGTGAGTTTGCTGTTGAGAGCGAAATAGTAATCGCCAAGAGTGTTCCAAAACTCCAAATATTTTTTCTGCATCTCGCTAAGCTCGTCCATACCCGACCAATGTTCTACTTCTTTGAGGGCGTGAATATAAGGGAATATCTTATCGGGATTTACCAAATACTGGTCGATTTCACTAAAATCTTTGAGAGCCGTTTGTCCCCAGCTGAGGAACTCTTCAAAGCTATCGGGGGTATCTTTACAAGTTTTTACATAACAATCGTAAAACTCGAAGAGCAAAGGCAAATTGCTGATAGGTTGCAGGTCCGAAATACGCGTAAATAGGTCGGCTATCCCGATGAACTCAGGGGCAATAGTAGCGTGCTTTACTTGCTCGGCAAAGTGTTTTTTGAGGAAGAGTGCAGGGCGTTTACCCGTAGTAACAAACACAAGACGCTCTATCTTATCAGAATAGTTTTCTAAAACATCGGTAATAACTTCTTGTAGATAACTCATAATGATTTGCTAATCTTTTAATTCCCTCATTTCTTCAGCAACCGTACTCCCATATAGCCCAAAGGCAATGCCATTACTCCCAAATAGAAAGCGTGGCGTATCACTACCTCAGGAGCGTAGATTATTACTACTGCCAAGCCAAAGAGTGCCCCACCTAAATGAGCTGCGTGCCCTAAATTGTCTCCTTGTTGTGGGTTGAACATCATAAATACCGAATACCCAAAGTATAATGCTCCAAAGAGCCACCCTGGCAAGAAGTTTACACTCAATGCTGTAGGATATAGAGCAATAGCTGCAAAAATAATCCCCGATACAGCTCCCGAGGCCCCTATGGCGGAGTAATAGGGCTGTTTTTTGTAAATGTACAAACTGAACACACTCCCCAGTAGCATTGAACCAAAATAGATAAGCAAGAATAGTAGGTTCCCCATAGAACCGATAATCACATCTTGAAAGAAGTAGAGTGAAATCATATTAAAAATGAGGTGTTCCCAGTTGGCGTGCAAGAAGCCTGAGGATACCAATCGCACATAATCGCCCTTTTGCACTGCTCCTACATTGAACTTATAACGGTTGAAAAAAGTAGGATTGTTAAATCCATAATAACTCATTGCTATAGTCGCAAGAAGAATGATAATAAAAGTGATATTCATAAGTTTTATATTTTAAATCCACAATAAGATAGTAAGTACTACTGCAAAGATAATCACCAATGGCATACAAAACTGCAACCACTGTTTGTAGTTAATATTCACCATTGCTAGTGAAGGTAAGATAAGTCCCGTAGGGGTGATAAGCCCCATAATACCCATTCCAAAAAGATAAGCACTCACCACACTGTGTCCTTCTACTCCCACAACCGAAGCCAGTGACCCTATAATAGGCATCGTGAGTACCGCCATTCCTGAGGAAGAAGCTATAAATAAACTCAGTACACCAAATACTAACATCAGCATTGGCAAAAAGACCATTGGCGACATTCCTTGTACAAGGTCAGTGGCGTAATGCAAAATCGTACCCGATATTTGTCCGTCGTTCAGTATAAACGATACCCCTCTGGCTATCCCTATGATGAAGGCTACGCTCAGCAAATCGCGTGCTCCTGCCATAAACTGACTGATAAACTGTTGTTCACTACTGCGTTGTAAGATAGCAATCACAACAGCAGCTACCAAGAAGAGAGCTGTCATCTCTTGAAACCACCATTCCCATTGCGATACACCTACAATCATCACTATAAACGAGAGCGCAAATACTAAGAGCTCTATTTTAGTAGAAAGCTCTAAGGAAGTAGTCTTTTCAGGGGCATTGGCACTGTAGATTTCAGGGAGGATTACTCCATACACAATTGACTTCTCGGGGTGTTTGCGTACTTTTTCGGCATAACGAATAATATAAATAATACTTATCAGTACACATACCGCTAAGGCTATCACACGTATGCTAAGCCCCGACGTCCAATCTACTCCAGCAGCATCTGAGGCAATAATCACTGCAAACGGATTGGTAGTCGATGCCATAGAGCCCACATTTGAACCTATGTAAATCACTGCTAAGGGTACCATTAGGTCGTAGCCTGCTGCTAGAAAAATAGGCACTAACATAGGGTAGAAAGCAAGCGTCTCTTCGGCTAATCCAAAGGAAGTACCTCCCAGCGCCAACAAGGTAGTGAGCAGAATGATAAGGATACCCTCGCGCCCTTTGAGTCGGTGTGCCAAATAGCCTACGCCCATATTTAGTGCTCCCGAACTGTTGAACACCCCTATAAAGCCCCCTAATATGAGTACGAAGAGAATCACCTCTATACTGTCGTAGATTCCTCGTATAGGTGCAAAAAGCACAGATTTAGCTCCTTGCGGATGAGGTACACTCTGCACATAAGTATTAGGTATCGAAATAGGTTTCTTAATCTTTTCATCTTTAAACTTGCTCAACTGAATATGAATACCCAAGCCGTCGAGTTGTTCTTGTGTAGCAGGTACAGTATAAGAATTATTTGCAGTGTGTATCACAAAAGAGTCTTGTTGCTTATCATATTGCAAAGTGCTATACGACCCTGACGGCAACAAGAAAGTAAGGCTCGCAGCCAACACTATCACCAGCATCAGTACAGTGTAAGGGGTAGGAAATTTGAGTTTTTTCATCAGTTCTGTTCAAGGTTATTAAAAATCGACTTGCCTCCAAATATTCATTAGGCAAAGATATGGTTTATTTTTTTATTTGAGCAAATTTTTAATACTTTTCTGAACCAAGTACATTAAATTTACTCCAACTTATCTTTGCGTTAGATTCACTTTATCCCCATCCTTTCTTCGTTCATTGTTCGTCTTTTATTCGTCATTCCTTCGTCTTTTGTTCGTCTTTTGTTCGTCTTTTGTTCGTCATTCCTTCGTCTTTTGTTCGTCATTCCTTCGTCTTTTGTTCGTCATTCCTTCGTCTTTTGTTCGTCTTTTTCCCATCTGCCCGTGCGGCTCGCACCGTCTTTTGTTCGTTCATTTTTTGTCTCACTTTTTCCGTTGCTACACTCCCTCTCCTTGGGAGTAGTCTCCGAATAGGAGAGTATGTGATTGGGGAGAGGATATTTTATTCGTCTTTTCTCCATCTGCCCGTGTGGCTCGCACTCGTAGAATATACTTTTTCAATTTTCACTTTTCACTTTTCACTTTTATTCGTACCTTTGCCACCCAAAAATATATAATTCAAAACTCAAAAAATGTCTAAACGTTATACCATTACGGCAGCCCTACCCTATACCAATGGACCTATTCACATCGGTCATTTGGCGGGAGTATATGTGCCAGCTGATATTTTTGCACGTTATCAACGCTTAAAAAACAACGATGTAGCCTTTATTTGCGGAAGCGATGAACACGGAGTAGCTATCTCTATCAAAGCCAAAAAAGAAGGTACTACCCCACAGGCTATTATCGATAAATACCACGCTATTATCAAGCAATCATTTGCTGATTTTGGCATTTCATTCGACAACTATTCGCGTACTTCTGCCCCTATCCATCACCAAACAGCTTCCGATTTCTTCAAAAAACTGTATGAACAAGGTGATTTTATCGAAGAAATATCAGAACAACTCTATGATGAAGAGGCGCACCAATTCCTTGCCGACCGCTTTGTGATTGGTACTTGCCCGAAATGTGGCAATCCTGAGGCTTATGGCGACCAATGCGAGCGTTGCGGTAGTTCACTCAACGCTACCGACCTCATCGACCCTAAATCGTCAATCACAGGTAGCAAACCTACGCTAAAAGCTACCAAACACTGGTTTTTACCCCTCAATCGCTACCAAGAGTTTTTGGAAAAATGGATATTAGAAGGTCACAAATCCGATTGGAAACCTAATGTATATGGGCAGGTGAAAAGTTGGTTAGACGACGAACTCAAACCGCGTGCTGTAACTCGCGACCTCGATTGGGGAATTCCCGTACCCGTAGAAGGCGCTGAAGGCAAAGTGCTCTACGTGTGGTTCGATGCGCCTATTGGTTATATTTCTTCTACTAAAGAGTGGGCTGAACGCGAAGGCAAAGACTGGCGTCCTTATTGGCAAGACAGTGATACCCAATTGGTGCATTTCATTGGGAAAGACAATATCGTATTCCATTGCATTATCTTCCCTGCGATGCTCAAGGCTGAAGGTAGCTTTATACTGCCTGCAAATGTGCCTGCTAATGAGTTCCTAAACTTAGAAGGCAACAAACTCTCTACCTCCAAAAACTGGGCTGTGTGGTTACACGAGTACTTGCAAGATTTTCCTAATCAGCAAGATGTATTGCGTTATGTTCTTACCGCCAACGCTCCCGAAACCAAAGACAACGACTTTACTTGGAAAGACTTCCAAGCGCGTAACAACAACGAACTTGTGGCTATCTTTGGGAATTTCATCAACAGAGTGGCAGTGCTAACACAGAAATATTATGAAGGAGTTGTACCACAAGCAGATACTTATAATAACGTAGATACTGAAACACTTCGTCAAATCACAGAACTTACCGATAAGATAGAACAATCATTAGAACGTTACCGTTTTCGCGAAGCCCAACAAGAGTTGATGAATATGGCACGCTTAGGCAATAAATATTTAGCTGATGAAGAACCCTGGAAACTCATCAAAACTGACCCAGAGCGCGTAAAGACTGTAATGTACATCGCTTCACAAATTGCAACAGCTTTGGCAGTTGCTAGCGAACCTTTCTTGCCTTTCACCTCCGAGAAACTGAAACGTATGTTGCAATTGGGGACAATTACTTGGGAAAGTCTAAAAACAAACGCCACCGAATTGCTAAAAGCAGGACATCGCATAGGCGTTGCGGAACTTCTTTTTGAAAAGATTGAAGATGCCACTATCGAAAAACAATTACAGCGTTTAGAGAACACTAAATTAACTAATAAGCAAGAAGCGCAAGCTAATGCTGAAACTGAAGTAGCTCCACAAAAAGAACTCATCAGTTACGATGATTTTGCAAAGATGGATATTCGTATTGGTACTATCTTGGAAGCTGAAAAGATGCCTAAGGCAGATAAACTTCTCGTTTTAAAAGTAGATACAGGTATTGATAAACGCACTATTGTTTCCGGTATAGCCCAAAGTTTTGCCCCTGAAGAGATTATTGGCAAAAAAGTAACCGTATTGGTAAACCTTGCTCCACGCAAACTACGCGGTGTAGAAAGCCAAGGAATGATACTAATGGTAGAAAATTCCGAAGGCAAATACACCTTCATCAATCCTGATGCCGATGGAATTACTAATGGTACAGAAGTAAAGTAAGAATATTATAAAAGTAGAGTTACATTGTATCTCTACTTTTTTCTTTTTAAGATATCTATCATTACCGCAATGATAATGAGTAGCACTCCTATAATGAGGTTTGTAGTAATGCTTTCTTGCTGAAATATCCAAATACTAATAGCCACTGCTACAATGGGTTCCATTACCCCAATAATAGCCGTGGGGGTTGAACCTATCATTCTGATAGCATAAATAAGGGTGATGATAGAAAATAAGGTAGTTACTATACCGAAACTTGTGAGTAGTAAACTCATCTTTACCTCGGGGATAGGAAGAGGTGTACCTATAACCCATAGTTTTACAAGAAAATAAACTGAAGAAAATAAGGTAGAATAAAACGATACTTTTATTCCTGAAGCCGATATTTTTGACTTATTGACAATGAGCATATAGAGTGCATACGAAATTGCTCCAAGTAGTGATACTCCTGCCCCTATATAGTTGATTGAAAAGTTTGTAATATCTTTTACACTAAGCAAAAAAACACCTATTAATACAATAAAAAGTGCTAAAATCGTAGGAAAAGTAATACGTTCTTTGAAGAAAACACCTAAGGCAAGTGCTACTATAAGCGGATACATAAAAAATATAGTAGAAGCAATTCCTGGGGAGAGCAAATCGTAGGCAAGAAAGAGAAATTCAGCTGAAAGGGCGTACAACAATCCTAAAATGAGGAAGACAAATACTTCACGAGGGGTAATGCGCAGTGTTTCTTTTCGGTAGAAAAGATAAAGCATAATAAAAAGACTCGCTGTAATAAAGCGATAGAAAAGTGCTGCATCTACTGAAAAACCTTGCTGCTTGATAGGAATCATAAACAGCGGAATCATACCATAAGTAACCGCTGAAATAAAAGCTGCTAAATACCCTTTTACTATATCTTTCATAGTAAAAATTAAAAAAGCTCCGTTACATAAGGATAGTAGATAATACCTAGCACAATAGTAACTGGTATCACTGCAAAACCTACACTCCCTGCAGCTACATCTTTGATAATCCCAATAGTTTTATGATGATCTGGGTGAATGAAGTCGCAGAGTTTCTCAACGGCTGTATTGAGACCTTCAACTGACAGTACTATAGCGATACACAACAGTTGTACAATCCACTCATTGGTAGTAATGCCGAAACAAAAGCCTAAAATCACCCATACTAAAGAGATGACAATGTGTACCATCACTGGGGGTTCATTCTTTATTAAATAAAACAAACCTTGAAATACATATTGTAAGCTTTTGAGTCTTTTTCTTATAAATTCCATAATTCTTTATGCTGATTTATTTTTTAAATCGCATTCCGATAACGCCAAAGATAGCTTCACGGATAATGCTTTTATTCATTTTTGATTTTCCTTTAATTCTATCGGTAAAGATGATAGGTACTTCTGTAATTTTAAACTTCTTGAGGTAAGCGCGATACTTCATCTCTATTTGAAAAGCATAGCCCACAAATCGGATAGTATTCAGGTCGATGCTCTCTAATACCCTTCGGTGGTAACACACAAAGCCAGCAGTAGGGTCTTTGATTTTCATTCCTGTAATCACCCTCACATAGATAGAAGCCCCATAGGACAACAAGATGCGTTGCAAAGGCCAATTCACTACATTCACACCTTTTACATAACGCGACCCAATCGCAACATCAGCACCTTGCTGACAAGCCTCATAAAGTCGTAAGAGGTCAGTGGGGTTATGAGAGAAATCGGCATCCATCTCAAAAATATATTCATAGTCGCGTGCTAATGCCCATTCAAAACCGTGAATATAAGCTGTTCCTAAGCCTTTTTTCTCTGTGCGTACCTCTAAAAAAAGTCGGTTAGGGTAAATATTTTGTAATTCGCGTACCTTATCGGCAGTATCATCAGGAGAATTGTCGTCTACAATAAGAATGTGAAACTTATCACTTTGGGCAAATACAGCCTTTATGATAGCTTCTATATTTTCAATTTCGTTGTATGTAGGAATGACAATTAACAATGGACAATTAATAATTTAACAAGGTGGGTATACACAAAAACTTTGCCAAAGTTGGTCGTAGCATAGTAAGCTATCTCACTTTGGCAAAGTATTTTTATATAAAATATTCAGTTTATCATTATTGTTAGCTGAATTACATATCTCCCATTTCTTTAGTAAGCTCAGCATTCATAGCACGGTATACACCTGTTTCGAGTTTTTCACGAATCGCTGAAAATGCTTCCAAAGTACGGTCGATATCTTCTTTACTATGTGAAGCGGTAGGAATAATACGCAAGAGTATCATTCCTTTTGGAATCACAGGATAAACTACTATTGACAAGAAGATACCATAGTGCTCGCGTAGGTCGTTTACCATAGCCATTGCCTCAGGAATACTACCGTGCAAGAATACAGGCGTTACGCAAGTATTGGTATTACCGATATTGAAACCACGTTCTTTAAGTCCGTTTTGCAAACGATTTACATTATCCCATAACTTTTGTTGTAGTTCAGGCATTGTTTCCATCATTTCCAAACGTTTCAAAGCACCTTTTACATAAATCATTGGAAGTGATTTAGCAAACATTTGAGAGCGGAGATTGTATTTGAGGTAGTCCACTACTTTAGCATTTCCAGCTACGAAAGCCCCAATACCAGCCATTGATTTGGCAAAAGTAGAGAAATAGACATCAATTTCATCTTGTACGCCTTGGTGAACTCCTGTTCCTTCTCCACGAGGGCCTAAGGTACCAAAACCGTGCGCATCGTCTACCAAAAGGCGGAAAGGATATTTCTTTTTAAGGGCTACGATTTCTTTAAGTTTGCCTTGTTCACCACGCATCCCGAAAACACCTTCTGAAATCACCAAGATACCGCCTCCTGTAGTTTCAGCTAATTTAGCCGCAC
Organism: Capnocytophaga sp. oral taxon 336 str. F0502; assembly: GCF_000411575.1. Lineage (NCBI taxonomy): Bacteria > Pseudomonadati > Bacteroidota > Flavobacteriia > Flavobacteriales > Flavobacteriaceae > Capnocytophaga > Capnocytophaga sp. oral taxon 336. Next base: position 70,672 of record NZ_KE150489.1, read on the forward strand.
GCTCTAAGTTTTTCTCAAAGCTCTCCATATCGTTGTGTTGATAGGTATAGCGTTTGCCAAAGTGCAAGCGTACCCCATCGATGATACAAGCGTGTGCATCAACATCGTATACAATCACATCGTTTTTAGTAACCAAAGCATCAATGATAGATACCATTCCTTGGTAACCGAAGTTGAGCAAATAAGATGCTTCTTTGTGTACAAATTTGGCTAAACGTTTTTCGAGTTCTTCGTGCATAGTAGTATGCCCGCTCATCATACGAGCCCCCATAGGGTAAGCTGCACCATACTCGGCAGCTGCTTCGGCATCTACTTTGCGCACTTCAGGATGATTGGCAAGCCCTAAATAGTCGTTAATACTCCAGTTGAGGATTTCTTTCCCTTGGAATTTCATATGAGGACCTAATTCACCTTCTAATTTAGGGAATACATAATACCCCTCGGCGTGTTCTGACCAACGCCCTATACTTCCTTTATTTGCATAAATATGCTCAAATAAATCTTTCATTCGTTCTTTATCTTATTTTGTTAATTGATAATTGTTAGTCAATAAATCCTTGTTTTTTCATCCAGTCGTCGCTGTAGATTTTGTTCATATAACGTGAACCGTGATCGGCGAAGAGGACTACTACGATGCTATTTTCGTCGAATTTACCTGCCTCAGCATATTGTTTTACCGCTTGTATTGCAGCCCCACTAGTGTAGCCCATAAAAAGTCCTTCAGTACGTGCCAATTCACGAGCGGTGAGTGCCGCATCTTTATCGGTTACTTTGATGAACTCATCAATAACATCAAAATCAGTAGCAGTAGGAATCAAGTTTTTACCTATTCCTTCTATTTTGTATGGATATACTTCAGCAGGGTCAAACTCTCGGGTTTCGTGATATTTTTTGATAGCCGAACCATAGGCATCTACCCCCAGTACTTGCACTCTTGGGTTTTGCTCTTTTAGGTAGTGAGCAATACCTGAAATGGTACCGCCTGTTCCACTACATACCACCACATGAGTAATCTCGCCTTGTGTTTGTTCCCATATCTCACGCCCTGTCTGGTAATGAGATTCTGGGTTTAGTGGATTGAAATACTGATTGATGTAAATTGAATCGGGGATTTCGCTGTGTATACGTTTGGCTACCTCGTAATAAGAACGAGGGTCATCGGGAGCAACATTTGCAGGGCACAAATGCACCTCTGCCCCTAAGGCTTGGAGCATTTCCACTTTGTCGTGAGAAGATTTATCGCTAATTGCAATGATACAGCGGTAGCCTCTTAGGGCACTTATCATTGCTAAACTGTAGCCTGTATTGCCAGAGCTAGTTTCTACGATGGTACTACCTGGTTTAAGTAATCCCTTACGTTCGGCATCTTCTACAATGTACTTAGCCACCCTATCCTTAGCAGAATGACCCACATTGAAAGCCTCAAGCTTTGCAAAATAACGCCCTTTGAGACCTTTGGTAATTTTGTGCAATTCCAAAAGGGGTGTATTACCAATGAGTTGTAGTAAGCTGCTATGTACGTTCAATGATTCATCTATTTTCATTAGTTACTTAGTTTATTTTGAGTGGCAAAAATACGAATAATTTATCAATTAGCAAATTTCTATGAGTCCTTGAAAGTTGAGTTTATAAGGCTCATCTTTATATAAAGGGAGGGTTTCATCTGTTACATTGCTAAGCCCTACACCAGCGTAGAAAGTACGAGCGTTGTGCCTTTCGGCGTGTTTGCGCACCACTTCCATAAATACAATATCATACTCGGTAGGGTCATCGCCATAAGGCACAGCCCGTACAATGATGAAGTACTTTTGGTTCTTTTTATCCACACATACAAATTGAGGGTCGCGCTTGAGTTCACTATTCACTAATAGAAATTCCCATTGTAGTTCCTTTTGTAAGGCTTCACCTACAATGTTCATCGCTAAATTGTGGAGTTCTTGACCTGTGAGAGGTGTCATATTCACTTTTTATATAGCGACTATTTTGCCAATTGTTCTAAGCCATATACTATCAAATCTTCTACTACTTTTTTAGTATCCTTAGTGAAAGTACCTGTAGGGCGATTGGCAATGATAGCATTGAGTGAAACAGCTTGGTGTCCTAAGAGTTTAGAAAGCCCATAGATAGCAGAGGTTTCCATTTCGAGGTTCGTCATACGATGACCATTATGATTAAAACTGTGTAGTTTATCATTGAGGTCAGGGTCTTGCACTGGCAAGCGCAATACGCGTCCTTGAGGACCGTAGAAGCCTGGAGCAGTACCAGTAATTCCTTCAAATACCTTATCGGTGAGGAGGCGTTTTTTGAGTTCTTGTCCGCAAGCGATGATATAAGGGCGACCTTTGAGAGGATTCCAATTTGTATGAGCAATAAAAGCCTCTTCCATAGCGAGTTCGCGCACCTTAGGACTATCTTTATACGAATGGAACATATTGTCCATACCCAATCCGTGAGAAGATAGCACAAAACTATCTACGGGTATATCGGCTTGTAGAGAGCCTGAGGTACCGAAACGCACTATATTGAGCGAGGTGAGCTGCTCTTTGGGCTTACGGGTGTTCAAATCAATATTGGCAAGAGCATCGAGCTCGTTGATAACAATGTCGATATTGTCAGGACCTATACCAGTGGAAATTACGGTGAGGCGTTTACCTTTATAAGAACCCGTATGAGTGCAGAATTCGCGTTTTTGGGTGCTAAATTCTATATTGTCAAAATAAGTACTCACACGAGGCACACGATTAGGGTCGCCTACCAAAATAATGGTATCGGCTACTTGTTCAGGTCGCAAATTGATGTGGTAAATACTACCATCGGGATTCAAGATAAGTTCAGATTCTTTAATCATAGTATGGTGGGTTTTTAATTCTAAAATATTATTATTAATTATATTTAACTTATTGCATTATTTTCTTTAAATAACTTTCAATAGCTGGTTTGCATTCATTGTTAAACAGCTGTTCTAACTTATGAATTTGAGAATGTAAGTCTGAAATGCTTTCATTAGTTACCTTATTTAAGTAGATGAGTATTTCGGATTCACGCTTGGCATTTATCTGTGCAAACATACTGGTCATTTTATGAGCTATTGCCTTAATACCTTTGTAATCCTTATTATCAACATAGATTTTTAAGTTTTCCAAGTTAGTATCTGTTTCGGCTAAGAAATGTTGATAAATATTAACAATACCTTCTATATCATCTCCCATAAAGTTCTCCAATACCTCAGGAGTATATCCTCCTGTGGTAGCATTATCGGTTAAGATAATTGTCTTTTGTTCTACTTTGGTGTCGAGCTTAGGGAAGAAGACTTTTAGCTTCTCATAAAACTGCTCAGGAGTAAACGGTTTAGAAAGGATACCGGAGAAGCCACTCTTCATATAGAAACTTTCAGGCACGTCGCGTCTGCCTGTAATGGCTAATACAGGAAGCGGGTTGTTCTTATACTGTTCATTGAAGAGCGTTACAAAGTGGAAGCCATTCATTTCGGGCAATTGTATATCGGTAATTACCAAGTCGAAATTATGGTTAGTCATTTGAGTAAACGCATCTTTACCATTGTTAAACGTAATAGCGTTAATGTCCTTCTGCTTCAAGAGTTCTTCAATGAGACTAAGGATTGAAAAGTCGTCATCAATTACTATAATTGAAATCTTATTGGCAGGCTTGTTTGAGGTTATAATTTGAGGTGCTTTAGTTCGCTCTACTACTTTTTCGGCTAAGAAGCGTAAGGTAAAGGTACTGCCCTTGCCTTCGTTGCTCTCTAAATATATCTTACCTCTGAGCAGATGCGCTAATTTTTGGGAGATATGCAAGCCTAAACCAGAACCTCCATAACGCTTAGAAATCTCATCGTTGGCTTGAGTAAACTCATCAAAGATGTGTTGTTGCTGTTCTTTCTTTATACCAATACCTGTATCGGTAACGGCAATACCTATTTCATACACATCGTTGCTTAACGGACGTGCATCGGCTTGTATGTGTACGTTCCCGCGTTCGGTAAACTTAAAGGCATTAGAAATGAGGTTATACAATATCTGCTTCACACGATAAGCATCGCTTGAAAAGTTTAGATTATTTACCGTTTCGGAAAAAGTGAAGGTAAGGTTTATTTCCTTAGTTTTATAAGCTGACTTCACATTATTGGCTACCTCATCAATAATTTCGGCGGTATTGAAAGGAACTTTTTCAACAGATATTTTTCCTGCCTCGATACGAGTATAATCCAATAGTTCATCTACTAATTTAGATATATATTCTGATGAATACTTGATATGTGAAAGATAATTCTTACCCTTATCGGAGATTTTCTGTTTGCTAAGCAATTCGGAATATCCCACAATAGAACTCAATGGAGTACGCAAATCGTGGCTTACCATAGAAATGAGTTGCTCACGGTTTTTCAGTAGATTATACGATTTCCGGTTAGCGGTTTCGAGTTTGCGACGATAACGTTGAGAGGTAACAAAATCATTGATAATCACAATAGAAGAAATGGCAATAATGCCCAAAGCTACCAAAAAGGCTAACATCAATAGGTTTTTACTATTCTCAAAAATAGCTCGACGCTCTTGACTTAGTTTTTGAGAATTAGCCAATACCTCTTCTTCAAAATTATGTAGTAGGTCGTCAAGTTTTTGAGATAAACGCACATCGTTTTGCCAAAGGCTTTGCATTCGTTCATTAATTTGGCTTTTAGACTCTTGCGTATCTTCATTTACCTTATTGAGCAAGGTAAGCGTTTCCATTACTACCTTATCGAATTTGGTATTTTTGAACGTTTTTGGAATCTTGATATTCTTATATTTCTTTAAGATAGAGGCAATATCAGTAGCGGGAACAGGAGTATATTCTCTATTTTTACGTCGGGAATAGGTTTTGTTATATACTTCATAACCTAAATAAGGTTCCAAACTTGAGAGCTTACTGATGGCACTGCGAATAATGATAGAAGTACTGTCGCTTTCTTGAAAAGCTTTTAACTCCTGCAAGTTTTCACTTTTAAGATTTAGCAAAGAAGTAATAGTATCAAGGGTTAAAAGCTGTCTTTCGGAAGTAATATCACGACGAAATTTTAGTACCTCATTCTGTAAAGTAACATTTTTTTCTAAGAAAACTTGAAGTGCTTCTCTATCATCGGTACGTATAGCGACCCTTCCTGCGCTTTCGGTATCGTTCATCAGGGTGAGTATCTTGCTAATTTGGATAATTTTATTTCTGTCTTGCTGGTTAATTTCTTCTTGGTGTGAGAGTTTTTGTATTTCTTTATAAACTACATATCCAGCTACAATAGACACGCAGATGAGCAATACATAGCTCACAATAACTTTAAGAGTTACTTTGTTTGACTTCATTTTGAGTATTTTAGTGCGTAAAAAAGACATTTATTAACCGACAAAAGTACGACTTTTTTTTTAATGTACAACTATAATAAGAAAAATCTATATTTTTAAGAAGTAAAAGATAAAAAAATGGTTAATGATTAATGGTTAATGATTAATGATTAATGATTAATGGTTAATGGTTAATGGTTAATGGTGAAATTATACAAAGCTTATAAGATAGTTGAACAATAAGAGGCTTTTCAGTGGGTCTACAGTGGGTCTACAGTGGCTCTACAGTGGGTCTACAATAAATAAAAGACGGTACGAGCTGCACGGGCAGATAGAGAAAAGACGAACAAAATATCCTCTCCCCAATCACATACTCTCCTATTCGGAGACTACTCCCAAGGAGAGGGAGTGTAGTAACGGAAAAGTGAGACGAACAAAAGACGGTGCGAGCCGCACGGGCAGATAAAAAATGAACGAACAAATGACGAACAAATGACGAACAATGAACGAACAAAAGGCGAAGGTAAGTTAACGTTAAAACAGAGATAAAAAGAAGGTTATTGAGAGGACTTCTACTCTGCCAAAGTTAAATCTTGGCAAAGTCCATAACACTAAAGCGAAAATAAGATTGAGAGCAGAAGATAATTTGTTGTAGAACTGGTGTTTATAAGAAATGATTTATACAAGGGGATTTCCGAGGTGAGAAAAAAAGAAGAAAAAATTATTTTTTTTATTGTATGTATTAATATTTTTTCTACTTTTGTGGCATTAACTTAAATATTCAATGTTTATGGAAACAAAAAATGTAAATTTCCTAAGTATTGCACTTAGAAACGGTATTTTATTGGGGGTTGCTTGTGTAGTTTTAAGCGTATTGCTGTACGTAACCAACCTTTTGTACACTGGAAGTTTTTTGATAGGTGCTATCACTTGGCTATTGAATTTAGCTATCTGTGTAGTTTTTATCGTGATGGCTGTTCAGCAGTACAAAACGGCTAACGACGGTTTCTTAACTGTAGGTGAAGCTATTAAAGTGGGGATAGTAACCGCTCTCGTAGGAGGGGTAATCGCTGCTATTTACAGTGTAATCTACACTACTGTTATTGACCCTAACTATTATGAAAAAGTAGTAGAGGTTACAATGGAAAAAATGAGTGCTTTTACCTCTAATTTCAGTGAAGAACAAATGGAAGAGCTTCGTGAAAAAACACTTGAGAGCAAGCCTTCTGTGGTATGGACATTCTTTTCATCGATATTGGGCTCTGCTATTGGAGGTGTTATTATCTCGGCTATAGTAGGAGCTGTGAAGAAGAAAGAACGCCCAATGCCTCTTTAATGGTTGCTCCCTCTCAATAGATAAAAACAACTGATTATCAGTAATAAAACTTTGCCAAAGGTTGTAGCGCAACAAGCTATTGAAACTTTGGCAAAGTTCTTTTATTATAAAAGAGCTAACATTGCTCGTTACTTGTTGATACTATTAAGTCAATCACATAAAATTTCCTTCTAAAAAGAAGAAACAGAAATTGAAACACATTAGTTTCAAAATTTTAAAAAAATCGGTAGCAAGCTACCTAAAATACTTTGCTAAAACCTTTCACACAAGGAAAAACCTCAATTTTTGTTTAATTCATAATGACGTAAGCCTCACTTCTTTACTCATTGGATTTCGTACGTTTTCCTTAGTTAGTTCTTAACTATTACTTGCTAATTGTTATTTATTTTGTACCTTTGCACTCTCTTTATGATATTAAGATTATGGAAAAAATAAAGAAATTCAGACTTGACTTCATAGATGTGATTCGCGCCTTTGCTATCTGTATGATGCTACAAGGGCACTTTATAAATGGACTACTTGCTGACCGCTACCGCGACGAAAATAACTTTATATACTGGCTATGGCACTACTGCACTGGTATTACTGCTCCTGTGTTCTTCACTGTTTCGGGGTTTATCTTCACTTTTTTATTGGTAAAAGAAAGTGATGCTACAAAAGTAGGCTGGAATAATCCTCGCGTGAAGAAAGGTATTAGGCGTGGACTGATGCTCATCGGTATTGCTTACTTCTTGCGTATGAGTTTCCAAAGTGTAGATGTACTGCACTGTATTGGGCTTTCGCTCTTGTTGCTCATCGCTACTTACTTACTTTCATATAACCGCAAGTCGTGGGTAATGCCTACGATATTGCTCACCACTACCCTACTGGCGTTTACTTTTGAGCCTTTTTACAAGGATTTGCGCTTTGATTCACTACCCTTGCCGATTGCTAATTATCTGACTCGTGCACACGGTAGTTTCTTTCCTATTTTTCCTTGGTTTGGTTATGTGTCGTTTGGAGGGTTTATGGGGTATCTATTTCAGCAATACAAAAATCACCCTCACTTATACCGCAATGCTATTCTGCTATTTCTAAGCGTAGGAGCATTCTTGTTGTGGGGTTTTCACTTTATGATAGAACAATTGTTCTATATCAACCATTCGCCATTTTTTGAGCGATTAATGCAGGACTTTGCTTATTTACGTTTGGGGAATGTATTGCTTGTATTTGGTTTCTTTGCCCTAATGCGCAATGTGATTACTTCACAACTGATTAAAACTATTGGGCAAAACACCCTATCGATTTACGTTATACACTGCTTTATCATATATGGTAGTATTACCTCACACGGGCTTATACAGCACTTCGGAGGGCAGTTAAAACCTTATCAAGTGGTATTAGGAGCGCCTGCCTTTATAGCCGTGTGCGTATGGTTATCATTTATTTACAACCGGATAAAACCTGTTATAAAATCAGGGATTGCTTTTGTATTAAAAGAAATCAGAGCGTTTTTGGTAGAGAGTTACCAATTTATTGTAAAACTATTAGGAAGGCTTGTTGCCTTATTTGTTAAGGAATGAAAAAACATCTTATTATTTTAGCTTCGGTTATGGCATTTAATAGCATACAAGCACAACAACCTCTCACCCCCGAAAAACTATGGGAACTACATCGCGTGAATGGTATAGGTATTACTCCCGACCAGCAATATGTATTGGTGAGTGTGAGTACTCCAAATATAAAGGAAAATACTTTTAACAAAGAATACTATAAACTTGCCGTAAAAGGAGGTGTACCCATTCCTATAAGCAAAGAAGAGGTAGAAAAGCTCACGGCTAAATACAATACCGATAAAAGCCTAAAACTCACTCATAAGGAAGTAAAATTAAAGTCGGTTTTAGGGAAAGACTTCTATACCGACTTAGAAAAATCATCAGGAAAACTGTACAGTAGCTTAGACCATCGCCATTGGGACACGTGGAATGAAGGTAGTTACAATCACGTGATGATAGAAGATAGTAATGGTAAGCAAACTGATATAATGGAAGGATTGCCTTATTACTGTCCGCAGTTGCCTTTTGGAGGTGATGAGGATTATATATGGAGTCTCGACGGTAAAAAGGTACTTTATGTTACCAAAGCCAAAGTAGGCACTGATTATGTACTGAGCACTAATACTGATATCTATGAGTACGACCTCATCTCGAAAAAAACAACAAACCTCACCGAAGGAATGATGGGGTATGACACCAACCCTCAGTATAGCAAAGAAGGCGTTCTTGCGTGGCTCAGTATGGCACACGATGGTAATGAAGCTGATAAAAACGACCTTTATATATTGAAGGACGGCAAGCGTATTAACCTTACAGCTAACTGGGATAATACTGTTTTCAGTTACCGATGGAGCAATGATGGGAAGCAAATATACCTAATTGCGGCTACCCAAGGAACAGAGCAAGTATTTGTAGTAGCTCCTTTTAGTAAAGATACCACCCCAAGACAACTCACACAAGGCGTATTTGATGTGAATAGTATAGTAGGACAAGCAGGAGACCAATTGGTTGTGATGCGCACGGATATGAACCACGCAGCTGAACTGTATACTATCAATTTAAAAGAGAAAAAAGGACGCATAACACTATCACAGCTTTCACATTTTAATGATGAGCTATACAAAGGGATTGCTGAATGTCCTATTAAGGAGCGTATCATCAAAACTACTGACGGCAAGAGAATGCACGCTTGGGTAATTTACCCACCCAACTTTGACCCTAACAAGAAGTATCCTACCCTACTCTACTGCCAAGGAGGACCACAATCTGTTGTGAGCCAATTTTACAGTTTCCGTTGGAACTTTCAAGTAATGGCTTCACAAGGTTATATAGTGATAGCTCCCAACCGCAGAGGATTACCAGGCTTTGGGATAGAATGGAATGCGCAAATTAGTGGAGATTGGGGCGGACAGCCAATGCGCGATTACCTATCGGCTATTGATGATATTGCCAAGGAACCTTATGTAGACAAGGAACGATTGGGAGCTATAGGTGCCAGCTACGGAGGATATTCAATCTACTACTTAGCAGGTATTCACCAAAAACGTTTCAAGACGTTTATTGCCCATTGCGGAGTATTCAACTTACAAAGTATGTATGGCACTACCGAAGAGCTCTTCTTCAACAATAACGAAATAGGAGGTGCTTATTGGGATAAAAAGAACGCTGTAGCGCAAAAATCGTATAAAGAGTTTAATCCTATAGAGAAGATTACAGAATGGGACACCCCTATTCTCATCATTCACGGAGGGAAGGACTACCGAGTACCCGAAGAACAAGGATTCCAAGCCTTTACAGCAGCTCAACTGAGAGGCATCAAGAGTGAGTTACTTTATTTTCCTGATGAGAACCACTGGGTATTACAACCTCAGAATGGACTCTTATGGCAGAGAACGTTTTTCAAATGGCTAAAAGAAACATTATAAAACTAAAAGAGGCTATCCTAATCGGGTAGCCTCTTTTTTTATATATTAGAAGAGTCCTTCTACTGACCAATAACGTTCGCCTGTATCATAGTTTACAGTAAGGACACGTGCCTTAGGGTCTTTTTTGAGTACTTTGGCTACAGCTGCCAAAGAAGCTCCCGTAGAAATACCAGCTAAAATACCTTCTTCTTTCGCTAACTTGCGGGCATATTCAAAAGCCTCATCTTTACTTATTAATAGAATATCATCTACAAGCTTAGCATCATAATTCTTTGGCACAAAACCAGCGCCTATCCCTTGTAGAGGGTGAGGACCAGCTGCCCCTCCACTGAGTACGGGTGATAGTTCGGGTTCTACGGCTATGGTTTTAAGATGAGGGAAGTGTTGTTTAAGCACTTTGGATACCCCAGAAATATGTCCACCAGTACCGACTCCTGTTACAAAATAATCAAAGCCATCGGGGAAGGATTGCAAGATTTCTTGAGCAGTAGTACGCTCGTGTACCTCAGGGTTAGCAGGGTTCTCGAACTGTTGAGGCACCCAATAGTTAGGTTTACCTTCGGCTATTTCGAGGGCTTTGGCAATGGCACCTCCTGTTCCTTTTTCTTTTGGAGTTAATACAACCTCAGCTCCATAAGCCGATACCAATTTACGGCGCTCTATACTCATAGATTCAGGCATTACCACAATGAGCTTATAACCTTTTACAGCAGCTACTAAGGCAAGTCCAACCCCTGTATTACCTGAGGTAGGCTCTACAATCACAGTATTTTTATTGAGGATACCTTTGTTTTCAGCATCTTCAATCATTGCGAGTGCGATTCGGTCTTTAATACTACCGCCTGGATTCAAGCGTTCTAACTTGATAAATACGTTGGCTTCTTTACCAAACAATCGGTTAATTTTCACTTCGGGAGTACGCCCGATAAGTTCTAAAACATTTTTGTACGCCATTATATAATTATTTATTAGTTACGTGTTTGTTAATGGTTAGTGGTTAATGATTAGTGAATTGGTTTTAGGGACTAATGTTTAAAGACTAAATTACAAAATTAATAGGTTCTTCATACACTTCGTTGTCTTTTACTATGATTTGACTCTTGTGGAAAACTTTGGTAAAAGGTTCTATGCTATGGGTAAGCCATACGTTCCCGCCAATAACGCTATCGTGACCTATTACGGTTTCACCTCCTAAGATTGTGGCACCTGAGTAAATTACCACATTGTCTTGAATAGTAGGATGACGCTTAGTATGAGCCTTATCTACCGATACTGAGAGTGCCCCTAAGGTAACCCCTTGGTATACTTTTACGTGGTTACCTATAACCGTAGTTTCACCAATAACGATAGCCGTACCGTGGTCTATCATAAAAGGGACGCCAATGGTTGCTCCTGGGTGAATGTCGATACCTGTTTTGCTATGGGCGTATTCGGTGAGTATACGGGGCAAGAGTGGTACTTCGCGCGTCCATAGTTCGTGAGCGATACGATATACCATAATAGCAAAGAAACCAGGATAGGTAACTTGTACTTCTCTGAGAGAGGTAGCTGCTGGGTCACTATCGATAAAATACTGAGCATCTTGTTTTAATTGAGCATAAATAGTGGGCAAAATACAATCGTAATAATCAGTTAGTTGCTCTTTTTGAGGTCCGTTTTGCAAAAAATCATCTACAATACTGATAAAATCATAACGCAATTCCTCATAGCGTGCTTCTATATTCGCTTTAGAGAGACAAGTACGCTCATCTATGAGAAATAAGAACTGAAAGAGTTCTTCTACAAAGGTGTTAATACGCTGTTTGCTTACGTGATGTTTGATGTTTTTACTTTCTTGATAGAGTTCGATAATGAAACTCTCGGTACAATTTACTTTTGTCATTATTATAAAAAAATAGCCCCACTACCTATTATGAGCAGTGGGGTGTTGTTATTTCGTTTACTAAAATATATATACTGATACTTTCAAGAAATAACGAGCCTTGCACCGTTCACAGGGAAGGTACAACACATCATCATTATTTGAAAAGTATACAGTTTCATACAGTACTATTCTATTAATCGGGGCAAAGGTAAGAATATTTTTCTAACTACCAAAGAAAAACTGAAATATTTTTATTTTCTTTGTTATACAAAAAGATATAATCGGAGTTCTAGGATTGTCTTAGAAAAGAGATGAGGAAGCAGAAAAATAACGAAGAGGAACGGAAGAGGTGATTCAGATAAAAGATAAAAGATGAGAGGTAAAATGGGTATGCTTAGCCTATAGGAAGCTTATAGGAAGCTTATACGAATCTTGGAAGATTGATATAGAAAGGGTATGTAAGTAATTGATTAATACTATAATACAACAAGGTTAAAAGTGTTAAAAAAGAGGTTTCGTGACGAAAGAAAAGGAAGGATAAATTAGAGAATTAGTCAATTTGAAAGTTAGAAAATTTGGAATTTAATAAATGCAAAAGTGACTTATTGGAGGTTTCGGGAAGACTTTGAAAGAAATGGAAGGAAGTGGATAGTAAGAAGTGCAAAGGTTAAATGAATTCGACAAGAGGTAATATAGTGATGCAAAAGCGATTGAAAAAATAGTATTCTGTTATATTTAACAGATGTTAAATTAAGCATTTTTATAAGTTTAATATTAATATTATTTAGATTTGTTTTATATAATTCAAAAAAAGTACTACCTTTGCAGTCCTATTTAGTGAAGAATGAAAAGTAAAAAGAAATATACACAATCATTACGATACCAAAGGTTCATCTCTTTGGTACTCATTGCTTTTCCTATTTTTTGCTCGGCTCTTTACGCTCAAACTGCAACTCTCACCACTGCTTCTCCTACTACTATTTCTGATACTACACAACCTATTCAGTTAGAAGAAGTGGTGGTAACTGCCAAAGAACTTCCTGCTCCTATCTCTACTTCGCTTATCGACCGAAAGGCTATGCGACATCTCCAGCCGTCCAGCTTTGCCGATTTGGTGAGTTTGCTCCCTGGTCGGCAAGTTACGACTCCCTCACTGAACTATGCCAATACGCTCACTCTCAGGCAAACAGGAACGCCTATGGACGGCTATAGTATTTCCTCTTTAGGCGTAGGCTTCAATATTGATGGTGTTCCCTTAGATGTGAATAACAATATGCAATCTACGGTAGGTACCGGAATGATTATCACCCCTCAATCGAATTACGCCGATAAGAAGCGCAACACTACCCGCTCGGGGGTAGATATGCGCACTATTGCTACCGATGATATTGAAACAGTGGAGATTATACGTGGTATTCCATCGGTGCAGTTTGGAGATATCAGTAGTGGAGTAGTAACAATTCACCGCCAAAAAGGCTATACTCCCCTTAGGGCGCGTACCAAAGCCGATGGTTTTAGCAAACTTTTCTATGTAGGCAAAGGCTTTGAACTTACTGAAAATCGCCTCAAACTCAACTTCAGTTTAGATTATTTAGATTCCCAACCCGACCCGCGTAACAGCTTTGAAAACTACAAACGTTACACTGCTTCGGCTCGTGCCGAAAAACACTTTAATACCGAAAATCCGCTTACGTGGAATTTCAGCATCGACTATACGGGCACTATCGACAAGGAAAAACGAGACCCCGATGTAGGTTTTGATCGCTATGATGCTTATCAATCCATTTACAACAATATCCGTATCGCCAATGGGCTGAGTTGGGAACTCCACAAAACATTCTTCAAAACATTGGTACTCAAAACTAGTTACTCGCAGAGTTTTGACCGTATTGAACAAGACAAATGGGTACAAATCACCAATGCGCGCCCTGTCTTCACAAACACAGAAGCAGGTGAATTTTATGGCGCATTTTCCGACCCTAACTATGTGTCGCACTTGCTCGTAGATGGCAAACCGCTACACCTTTATACCGACTTTGCAGCAGGAGGTTATAAACGTTTTGCAGGATTCCTTAACGAGTTTCTTATAGGGCTTACTTACAACTACAACAAAAACAACGGTCTGGGTCAGGTATACGATTTGGCGCACCCACCTTCACCCGAAATGACTACACGTCCGCGTGCTTTCAAGAGTATTCCAGCGATGCAGGATATGTCTTTTTATGTTGAAGAACAGTTAGAAAAAACCTTTTGGCATACCGATTTCTTCTTGCGTGCCGGTTTGCGCGCCAACACCCTTTTAGGACTTGATTCACGCTACGCATTGCATAACAAGGTGTGTTTCGACCCACGTGTGAATATGAAAGTTACTTTTCCTAAAATTAAATTTGCTAACCAAAAAGCTCTCAGTATCAGTCTTACAGGTGGTTGGGGCAAGCACAGCAAACTCCCTACTCAAGAGATGCTCTACCCTCAAGAAAAATACGAAGATTTTGTTCAGCTAAATTACTATCACAACCAAAGGGCATACCGCCAATTGCACTATAAAACATATATTTTCCCGCAAGTGAACTACAGCATTATGCCCGCGGTGAACAGCAAAGCCGAAGTGCGCCTTGGCTTGGAATACGACCACCATTCGCTGTTTATCACCTATTTCGACGAGCGTATGCAATCGGGTTTTCGAAAGATGAGCGATTATCACAAGGTATTCTATAAAAAATACGATGCTACAGGGCTCAATCACAATGCGATTACTGCCCCTCCTTTGGTAGAAAACCTGCCCTATACTGTGCAAGACGCCCTGATACTCTCAGATATGGAGAGCAATGGCTCAGCTATCGATAAACAAGGGGTGGAATTTCAGTACAGTAGCAAGCGCCTACAATTGCTCAACACTCGCTTTACCCTTAGTGGTGCGTGGTTTCACAGCTTGTATTACAACTCATTGCCTGTATATCGTCCTGCCGATAAAGATGTCATCAACAACCGCAAATATTACAATCTGGGAGTATATCCTGAAATGGAGAAGTACGACTGTGAACAGTTACAAACCAGTCTCGTAGCCGACACTTACCTCCCTGAACTGCATCTCATCACCTCTGTACGTTGCGACCTCACTTGGTATGTTATCAACAGCAGTCCATCTCTTAGTCGTGTGCCCACTCACTACATCAGTGAAGATGGTGTGCGTCACCCATATACAGCGACAGAAGCGAGTGACCCCGTATTGCAATGGCTCATACGCCCTACAACTATAAGTCTCAGTGATAGAACCCCATTATCAATGAACATACATCTAAAAATATCAAAAGAATTTTATAAATATTTTACCCTTTCGATATATGTAAACAATCTGTTCAACTTTTACGAGGACTACCGTGTGAACAGACAATACATCAACCGTCGTGGACTTATCAACCCCTATTTTGGAATGGAGATGAACATTTCTTTAGGGAAGAGTAAATTAGCAAATTAGTAAACTAGCAAATTAATAAATTAACATATTATGAGACATTTAAAACAACTTTTAGCTTTAGCACTTACTTTAGTGCTCTTAAACGCTTGTAAGAAGGATGATGATAATATCAACACCATTGTTACTACACGCAATCTTACCCTTCAGCTACAAAATCCTGATAAGGTAACCAATGTTCGGTATGGTACGCTCACCCTTACTCTTACAGAACTCAACAAGAATGAGAAAGTAGAACGTATTTTTACTAATCTTTCTCAAAATGAATTAACCCTTCCTCTTTTGATGGGGAGCTATGAACTGCGCATTGCCACCACTGCTACTTATACCCTTGATGGCAAGACCGTAGCAGGTGAACTCAGTGCTTTCGTTAGCAAAATAGATGTGCTTAGCGATAGCTCTTTTAAAGTACCTTTATCTATCAAAGCTAAAGGTAATGACTTTATTATAGAAGAAATCTTTTTTGTTGGCACTTTAACTCCTGAAGGAAAACAATACTTTGGTGACCAGTATATCAAACTTTATAACAATACTGATAAGGTGCTTTACGCCGATGGTTTGGTATTAGCAGATTCTAAGTTTTTAACGGTAACCAAAAGAGATTACACTCCCAATATAATGAAAGAAGCCTTTGCAGTAGAAGGTATGGTGCAAATACCTGGTACAGGCACTCAATATCCCGTGCAACCAGGTGCTTCTATTGTTATTGCTGAACAAGGAATTAACCATAAAGAAAACAATCCTAATTCTTTAGATTTGAGCAAAGCTAACTTTGAGAATTATTATCCTCCAAGAGTAAAAGATATAGATAGCCCTACTGTTACCAATAATATCAATTTGTATGGTATTCTCATATTCAATAATCGAGGTAATAGAAGCTATGTGATAGCCCGTTTTCCAGAAGGTACTGCTACTTCTACTCTTAGATATGACTATGAATATGAAGTTAATGTTAAAGGCAAAATAGTTAAAAAGACAGGGAGTACGTTGAAAATTCCTAATGAGTGGATAGTAGATGCCGTAAATCTAAGTACTGAAAAAGGTTTCGAATGGTTGGTGACCGATACTTCTTTGGATTCAGGCTATACTTATGTAACTAAAGATGAGGAAGACAAAACTCGTTATGGCAAATCTGTACGTCGTAAGGTTCTTTCTGAAAACAATGGTAAGCCTATCTTTAAAGATACTAACAACTCTACTGAAGATTTTGAAATTCTCACTACACCTACACTTAAAAAGTGAAAAGTGAAGAGTGAAATATTGCTTTTGTAGATTTAACTTTGCCAAAGTTAAACTTTGGCAAAGTTTGTAGCATTTTTTATTGACAAATCAATGAATTAGAATTGACACATCGTCCACTCAACATATTATTTTTATTTTTTCTCTGCGAGATGATTGCTTGGGGGCAAGATACCATCGATACCCTTCTGCTGAAACTGAAAGAGCAACAAAGTATTCAACGCATTTATAGAGCTTACTTTCAGAATCCGGCAACAATGACAGATTGGGGAAAATATCGCTTTTCGTCGGTGCAAACAACTTACGAGGGAAGCGATAAGCAGGCGTATGCCCAGCAGTATCCTGAAGGTCATACTGCTTTCTCAGTAAAAGCGAGCTCTTATTTTCCTTATGACAGCACACGTACGCTTTGGGGTGATGCGTCGTATATAAATCGAACCCTAAAACACATTCGCTGGAACGAGTCGTTAGATGGTGAGTTGCTGTATCCTTACTTCACTGCTGATGCCTTAGGGGGAGATTTGCACAGCGAACAATACGCCTTTACGGGTGGTTTTGCCAAACAATGGCAACGCCTGCATTGGGGTATCTCTTTGAATTACCAAGCTGAATTAGCAAGTAGGGATAAAGACCCGCGTCCTAAGGATATTACTTCGCAATTGCAATTGCGATCGGGTTTTATGTGGAAGGTAATGCAGTGGAAGATGGGTGTTTATAGCACTTTTGTGAAATATACCCAATCAAACGAACTGAGGTTCTTTAACGAATTAGGGTTGCCTACGGTGTATCACCTCAATGGCTTGGGGTATTACAACCATTTGCTGAAAGGCAATAAACTGAGGGCTTTTTACGAAGGTTATGGTTATGGTGGAGGAATGGCTATCAGCAGGGCGGACGACTTTTTCCTCACAGGGGATTACCATCAACTGACGATTGAGAAGTATATGACTGATGACAATGGGATTGTTGCAGTAACCCTGACCAATAGGGTACTCAATACAGAACTTACCAAATTGTTCCGTCGTGCTCACTATCATTACGGATTTAAATTAGGATATTATCAGCAAAGTAAAAAGGGCGTAGAGCCTATCCTCTCGGGGCGCAATAACAATTGGACGGAGGTTATTGCGAAGAACAAAAACTATACCCTTAAATGCGAGCAATATCAGTTAGGTGTGCTTTTTGGTTTCGACAATGCTGTGCAGTATCGTATAATGCCTTATGTGAGTTATGAAACCTATCGTGAGGATTATACTTTGGTGAGGAGTTTTCAGCATTTTGATTATATGAATGTTGGAATGACGATAAGTGTTGTAGCACCCTTAGGGGAGAAGAGTATAGGGGTAACAGGCGTGCAGTATCGGTATCGGAAAGTATTACACGAGAATTATCTATTGCGCAATGACCGCAATGAAGCTGAGCTCAGCACGATGCTTTTGCACAATGCCCGCTTTCTTGCTTCGGATAGACAGCGTTTTGAGGTGAGTTTGCAATACCATCACAAACTTTCGCCTTCATTAAGCTATTTTGTAGGGTTTAACAGTGAAATAGGAGTATTTGCGAGTCAAAAAGTGAATACTTTTCATCAATTTAGTTTAGGGCTTACTTTCTGAGTTTGATGTAAGGGGGAGTACTATGCGAGCAGTGGGTTATTAATTAGGAAATTAGAAAATGAGGAAATTAGAAAATGAGGAAATGTGGGAATTAGTTGGAGAATTTCGGAGAGACTCAGAGAAGAGGTTTAGACTTCGGAGGAAAACGAAAAATATCAGAAGTGGACTGAGAGGGATTTTGAAGGAAAAAGGGTATTAGGAGGGTGTGGTTAGCTTATAGAGAGCTTATAGGAAGCTTATACGAATCTTGGAAGATTGGTATAGAAAGGGTATATAAGTAATTGATTCATAATATAATACAATAACGCTAAAAATGTTAAAAACGGGGTTTCGTGACGAAAGAAAGAGAAATAGGTGATAGGACTTAGGCCGTAGGCACTAGGAGGGAGTATGACGGAAAAAGGAAGAGATGACAAGTGACAAATGAGAAATGACAAAAGTAGTGGGAGAGTGTAATTGGTGCAATAAAGAGACAAATAAAAAGGTAAAGCGAGGTATGTTTTGGCTCATAAAATAAAAAAACACATCAAGATACTTGCAATTACGATTAATATTCGTACCTTTGCACCCTGAAAAGTTAGAAGTTTTTATACCTTAATACACTTACTGATAAAAATGTTTAGTGAAACCACCCCTAATTCAAAAATCTTTGCTTGCTCTAAAAGCATAGAGCTGGCTGAGAAAATTGCGCAAAAATACGGTACTCAGCTCGGTGAAGTTAAACTTTCTTATTATAGTGATGGTGAATTTCAGCCCTCTTATGAAGAATCAATTAGAGGGGCACGCGTTTTCTTAATATGCTCTACTTTCCCTAATTCGGATAACTTGATGGAGCTTTTACTAATGATAGACGCTGCCAAACGCGCTTCGGCAAGGCACATCACAGCAGTAATGCCTTACTTTGGGTGGGCTCGCCAAGATAGGAAAGATAAACCCAGAGTGCCAATAGGGGCAAAATTGGTGGCTAATCTTTTGCAAGCGGCAGGTGCTACTCGTATTATGACGATGGACTTGCACGCCGACCAAATTCAAGGATTCTTTGAGCGCCCTGTAGACCATCTTTTTGCTTCGAGCATTTTCTTGCCTTATTTACAGGGGTTGCACTTAGACAATTTGTGTATTGCTTCGCCCGATATGGGAGGTTCTAAAAGGGCTTATGCTTATTCTAAGTTCTTGAAATGTGATGTGGTGATTTGCTATAAACAGCGCAAACAAGCCAATGTGATTGAAACAATGGAGCTCATAGGTGAAGTAGAAGGTAAAAACGTAGTATTGGTAGACGATATGGTAGACACGGCAGGTACTTTGGTGAAAGCTGCCCAACTGATGAAGGACAGAGGAGCTATAAGTGTAAGAGCAGTAGCTACTCACCCTATACTGAGCGGGAACGCATATGAGCGCATAGAGAATTCGGCTTTAGAAGAGCTTATTGTGACTGATTCGATTCCACTAAAGCAGCCTTCGAGCAAAATAAAAGTACTGAGTTGTGCTGATCTTTTTGCTGATGTAATGCATCGCGTACACCACAACGAGCCTATCAGTTCTAAATTTATAATGTAGCAAGGTGAAAGGTAAAAAGTAAAAGGTAAGGATTGATGTTTAATTCTAACAAAACCTAACACCTAAGAACAAGTAACTTAATAATTATTTATAAATAAATGAAATCAATTACAATCAAAGGATCTCAAAGAGAAAGCGTGGGCAAAGCTGCAAGCAAAGCCTTACGTAATGCTGGACAGGTTCCTTGCGTACTATACGGGGGAGACAATGTTCTGCATTTTTCAGCACCTGAATTAGCATTCAAAAACATCGTGTACACTCCTAACGTATACACCGCTGCGATTGAATTGAATGGTAAAACCTATAACGCCATTCTACAAGACATTCAGTTTGACCCTGTATCTGATAAAATTATCCACATCGATTTTTATCAGCTTCACAAAGACAAAGAAATCACTATTGAAGTGCCAATTCAAATTGAGGGGACTTCACCAGGTATTATGGCAGGGGGTACTTTGCGTATTGTGAACCGCAAACTAAAAGTGAAAGCTCTTCCTGACAATTTACCTGATTTTGTTCCTGTAGATATTTCGGGCTTAGAAATGGGTAACAAGCTATACGTTACTAAATTAGCACAAGATAAATACAAGATTATGCACCCAGATAATACTGTGGTTTGCCAGGTGAGAGTATCGCGTGCTGCAATGAAAGCCGCACAAGATGCTGCAAAAGCTGAAAAAGCTGCCACTAAGAAATAACTTTTAACAAATAGACTTTCTAAAAAAAGCCATAACAAACAATTGTTTGTTATGGCTTTTATATTGCAGTTTAGCAAACTCTTTTTTTCTCATAGCATTATCATTTAATTATTCACTAATTAAACCACTGATTATAAACAGATTTGATTATTATCACACAAAAATAATCCTTCTCTTTAATAAAATTATTCATCAATTGTTATTTAGATAAAATAAAAATACTATCTTTGCACTCTCAAAATATGGTATGTGAAATGAAATTTATTTTATGGTTCACCTTTACTATTATTCTTTTTGGCGACGTGATAGCTCAAAATACTATCACTCTTAAAGGTGTTGTTAAAGATAAGGAAGGGACTCCCATTAGCGGAGTAACGGTACGTATTAACAATACAGCTAAAGGAATGGCTACTGATATAAACGGTGCTTTTTCACTTCAAACCTTACACCAGAAGGGTGAGCTTGTTTTTAGCTATATAGGAATGAAAACAGTAAAACGCACCTTTCAGGGGAGTGCTGAGTTTTTTATCACGATGCAAGAAGATATGTTGATGCTTGAAGGAATACAGGTAACTGCTAAGCAAAACATCAACGAAATAGATGTACGTGCTAAAACGGGAAATGTAGAAGCTATAGCGATGCAAGAAGTTAAAAATATTCCTGTTCCTTCATTGGCATTGGCATTGCAGGGCAAAGCGCCAGGGTTACGCATTATTAACAGGGGTGAAGTGGGAGCAACTCCCGAAATTCGCATACGTGGAAATTCTTCGTTACGTAAAGGAGACGAAGCTAACCAGCCACTGTT
Organism: Capnocytophaga sp. oral taxon 336 str. F0502; assembly: GCF_000411575.1. NCBI lineage: Bacteria > Pseudomonadati > Bacteroidota > Flavobacteriia > Flavobacteriales > Flavobacteriaceae > Capnocytophaga > Capnocytophaga sp. oral taxon 336. The sequence goes on from NZ_KE150489.1 coordinate 92,055, forward strand.
TATATTGGACGGAAAAATGATTTCGGCAGAGACCTTTTATTATCTCAATCCTGAAGATATCAAAGAGATGAAAGTGCTAAAAGATGCAGTAGCTACAGCTCTATACGGTATTAAAGCATCGAATGGGGTGATAGAAATAACCTCTAAACGCGGAGGGGAAAAAGTATTGAGTTATCACTTACAAACGGGATTTACCTTTGCATCACCCCTGAAAGCACAACTGATGAACAGTGCAGAGAAGTTAGAATTAGAGCGTTTATTGAAGAATGAAGGTACACCAGGCTATCTGTACAGTGAAGAATACATCAATAGGAAATACGGAGGTACCCCTGAGTTGCAAGCACGTTTAACTGAAGGAAGACAAAAATTAGACTCTTTACGTGCCATCAATACCGATTGGCATAAGGAGCTCACTAACTTACAAGTATACCAAAAACACGATCTCAGTTTCCAAAATGGCAATGAAAAGACCTCTTATTTTTTCTCGTTAGGATATCTGCAACAAGACGGACAGATAAAAGGGAATGGACTATCCCGCATTTCTGCTCGTTTAGCAATAGATCAAGCCTTATCGGAAAATGCGGTTGCTACTCTATCAATTAATGGTTCTTATGCAAAGGTGAGTACTCCAAATGGTGCTAACTTTTCAATAGAGGATTTGATTTACCAATTGAACCCTTACGAGAGTAAAAATTCCAAACGACTATATTCCTATCCTAACAGAAGTTATAGCGATCTATTCAATCAGTTTAGCAGGGAAAACATTACTAAAAACATAGGGACTTCATTGAGTTTCAACTGGAAAATACGTCCTGAATTAGAGTTATCGGCTGTGGCAGGTTTAGATTATTCTTTGACAGATGATTTGCAAATAACTCCTGAGACTGCCTTTTCTGAAAGAAACTCTGGGAGAGCGCGCAACGCCTTAGGAACTTTATACCAAGCTAAAAATACACTTACCAATATTACAGCTAATATGCGTATTAACTACGAAAAAACTTTTGGCAAACACGAGCTTACCCTGGGTGCTAATGCCGACAACTATACTTCTATCACCGATAATCTATCGGTAGTAGGGCACGGATTGTACGGCAAAATACGCTCGGTAGCGGCAATTGACAACTCGCTTACAGGAGCGGGGAAACCTACTGTGGGAGGGCGTAAACAAACAGATCGGAATCTGGGGTTTGGAGGGCTCATTGGGTATACTTACAATAGTACCTACAATCTTTTTGGCACCTATAAACTTGATGCCTCATCGATATTGCCCAGAGAAAAACGTTGGAACAGTGCTTGGGCATTAGGAGTAAGTGTTAATATTAAAGAGTACGCTTTCTTAAAAGAAGTAGAGTGGCTATCACAATTAGATATACGAGGTTCTTATGGACACACTGCCAATGCGCAGGCTATATCACCTTCACTGATAACAGCCACCTTTAAATATCTACCCGAAAGCTATGCCGACACGCGTATAATGAATATTACAGCACTCCCCAATAAAGATTTGAGAGCTGAACAAAACCTTATTACCGATATTGGACTTTCGGCTACTATTTTCAAAACTAATTTGCAATTGTCAGTATACAAGCGCACGACCAAAGATGCTTTGCTTACCATTCCTATTCCTTCTTCTTCTGGCTTTGAAGTACAGATGCAAAACATAGGTGTCTTGGAGAATAAAGGAATAGAAGTGAGTATCAATCAGCCTATTTTTACCTCTTCCGATTGGAATGTGAGCTGGGGCGGGAACCTTTCGTATAACGAAAATAAGGTGATTGACCTATACGGAAGAGACCGTATTTACACCAGTGCCGATCAGAAGCTCCCTGAATATCAGGTAGGCAAATCTACCGAGGCACTTTATGGGCTGAACTCTACTGGCATTAATCCTATTACAGGATTGCCTGAGTTTATCACAGCTGATGGTAGACAAGTGAATGCCACTACCACCTTGCGAGGAGAAGATTTCATCTACTTAGGGCAATCAACTCCACCTATTAGCGGAGGTTTCAACTTTTATGTGAACTATAAACAATGGCAACTATCTACTGACTTCTATTATACACTTGGCGGGGTGCGCAATTATAGCAATAAGTATATTCGCGACTTGGATTCGGCACGCTTCAATGCTGCCAAAGCCCAGCTTACCGATATGTGGTGGCAAGTAGGCGACGAGAACAAGAGATATCACACCCCTTTCTACTCGTCGAGTGCTATTGAGAACCTTAGTCAGCCTAACAACAAGACTTTAATGAAGACCGACTTCTTACGCTTTACGAATCTATCTGTGCGTTATCAGTTCAGTCAAGAAGACTTAGCTTCTATTGGGAAAATACGTCACGCTACTTTGGGAGTTACAGCTACCAATATTGCGGTATGGAGTCAATACAAAGAGAGTGACCCTGAGACAAATAATATTGTAAATCCGCTACCTCCTACTATTACCTTGAACCTTCACTTATCTTTTTAAATTGAATATTATGCTTATATACAGAATATTTCTTTTTTCGGTCATTAGTTTAGCTATTATGAGTTGTTCTTTAGACCTTCCGCCAGAAGACGAAGTGAGTGACCCCGATGCTATTACCTCGGTGGTTACCGCTGAACGTTCGCTTGCAGCGGCTTACACGTCCTTTGCTCCCTATAACGATGCCCTTACGTGGGTCGCAAGAAGCGATGATATGATACCAAGTAGCTACCTTCCGCGTGAAGTAGAGCTCAAAAACACTTACGAATGGGTAGGGCGTGAACTTATTAATCATTCTGAGAGCATATGGAAGTCTCTTTATGCTACCATTGCCCAATGCAATGTACTTTTGGAGCGTTTGCCTAATGTTTCGCCCCTCACCGATGCCGAAAGTAGGCAATTGAGGCTCATCAAGCAACGTGCTATCTATCTCAAAGCTCTTTGTTATTTTGAATTGCTGAAAATATTTTCTCCTGCTTATGCTACAACCAATAGCGAACCCTATGGAATTTTGATAAAAGACAAATTTAACCTTACCAAAGAGCAAAACAGGCTTACTTTTTCTCAATCGGTGAACATGATTGAGCAATTGCTCACCATTTCGGCAGAGCAAGATACCAATACGTACTATATCACCCCAGAGGTAGCGCAACTTATCAGGGCGGAGTTGGCTTTGTGGACTCAGGACAATGTCAAAGCCATTGCGCTTGCGCTTCCGCTTTACGAAAAATACAAAACAAGCATCACCACCTTGCCCGTAGCTAATATTTGGTCGGCTAATGCTTCTGCTTTGCGTCTTTTTGCTTTAGATACACGCAACGTTAGTGTTTCACCGTATATGAAATTGGAATACAATGAAAACATAGGTGATTACTTGCTTGTGGCAAGCACTATTTCATACACTACAACCGATGTACGAACTGATGTCTATACGATAGTAGCTCCCCACAATGCTAACAATCGCCTCTTGGGCAAGTATCGCAAGCAAGTGAAGGTACGTGAACAAATGCAGTATTACACGTGGACACGCCCGTCAGAATTGGTGTTCCTACTTGCTGAAGCCTACCTCAAGCAAGGCGACAAAAACAGTGCTTTTGCCTTGCTGAATGTCCTTTTAACCGCTCGGAATGCCAATACACTTGCCCCAGCAGCTACTGACACCGACACTCTGCTTACCCTTTTGCTCTCTGAAAAGCAAAAAGAGTTTGTGGGAGAGCCCATCCGCTTTTTTGACCTCAAGCGCAATCATCGTCCTATTGTACGTACCACTACGACAGGTACAAACTACACCATTGAGGCGACCGACCCACGCTGGACACTTCCTATTCCTGCCTCTGAAAAGCGTTACAACACTGCTATTTTACAAAATAAAGGATGGAATGTTGGAGAAGGTGTAAACCAGTCGTAGCACGATGAGCTTTTTTTGGTGAAATGAAAAATAGGGCTAGTTTAAGCTTAGATTAATGGTAAAGTTAGGAGACCTATACGAACCTTATAGGAAAGACGAACAAAAGACGAACAATGAACGGTATGAGCCACAAGAAAAAATAAAGAACGAGCGAAGATAAGATAGAGATAAAGTGGAAAAAGTAATAATGTTAAACGGTTAAGATAAAAACATTTGACATACAAATAAGAAACATTTAATGAGTATTATATATGAAATTTATTAGTAAATTAGCAATGGGTATGTTTATTGCCCTGAACATTGTGAGTTGCTCTAAGAACGACGACTCTGCTCCTCAATACAGCGGTGAAAACCGTGTGTATATCACTGCCAAAGGCGATAAAGTGCTTACATTAGGAGAAGCTAATCAAAAAATTGAAGCTAAATTTTCACTAACAACCAAAGTGAATGCTGATACGGCCATTCATCTGAAAGTGGTAGATGCACAAGGTCAAACCTCCGACCTTGTAAGCCTTTCTGCTAATCCTATTATCATTGCCAAAGAGGCGCGTGAGGCTACTTTTACTCTCACTCTTAAAGCAAATGCAACCATAACCGAAGAACAACGCCTTAAAGTTACTTTTGAACCCGTAACAGGGCTTATAGCACAAGAAGATTTGGCTATAGTTGTAAAACCTTCAGCAGTAGTAATGAATCTCACCCCTGCCCAACGCCAATTGTTAAACGCTTATAAGGCAAAAGGAATAGATTTGTACCCCTTTATGGGTAAAGTAAAAGTAACAGGTACTATTTTTAGTCCTGCTGGTGGTAATGCAGAACCATTTGTGAAGGAATTTACAAGAGAAATTAACGGAAGTACTCTTATCACGCTTAGTGCTTTGGCTACTTCTGATAGTCCTGTACTGAAAATGACTGATAATCCAATGGGATTGACAGAATTTTGGCTATTCTTGCTTAGAAAAAATACCGTTGAGGATACCGAATTTTTTCCCGCGTCACCTGTGGCAAAAGCTATAATGCCTTTGATTAATTGGAATAAGGATAGCAAAGAGACTTTTGGGGTTACTTTGGACAATATCAAGATAGGGAGTCCTACTAATGGGGTTAGCCAAATAGAATTTATCCATAAGACAAAGGATTTATACGATGATTTAACAGATATGATACCTTTTCAATTCACTTATTCTGCTTATGATAGGTTTAAAAAGTTAGTAGATGAAGGAAATCCCATTGCGATAGAGAATAATGGGCAAGCGGGAGGTCCTAACCCTATTTATTATCTAAATACTACCAATATTTTAAGTGATAAATATGAAAAAGGAGCTTGGAAAGCTTCAACAGGAAGCATTAACTTTACGGAAAAGAAGATGTCGTTTGAATTTCTAATCTCTCACGAATATGGTGGGGACTACATTATCGTAAAAATAGAGTATATAGCCCAATAAACATTAAGTAAAAACACTTTAAAATTAATTATAAACAAAACTAAAAATGAGTTACATTCGTAATTACACGATGATTGCCCTTGCAATGAGCTTGGCAATCAGCTGTCAGAAGAACGACGACAACGAAACACCTACCCCAGACAAACCCAAACCCTCTGTGCCTTGGACAGAGCTTACGCCTGCCACTCCCATTTATGATGATCCTAAAAGCGTGACAAGCTGTAGTGCTGATGATGTGAAATTCCTCCGCAAAATAGCTAAAATGAATGGCTTTGAAGAGGACTTTAAAACTGATGACCCTTCGCAATGGAAAAAAGAACATTTGGGGGTCATCTGGAAAAAAGAAACTGCTAATGGTAAAGACACTTATTTTGTTTCTGAGCTCGGTGGCACAAAAGGTGGAGGCAAAGGTATAACCAAATTGGATTTTTTTGATGTAAATAATGCCTTTACAAAGTTAGAAAAAGTGGAACTTACTGCTCCTGAACTTTCTACTGTGTATATTGATGGTAGCATTCCGTCTTTAAAGAGTATTATTCTCAAAGGAAAAGATACCCAAAAGACTTCTCCTTTGGAAAAAATCACTATTCGTAACTTGAAAGGCTTAGAAACTCTTTCCTTAACCGATTTCCCAAGCCTTAAAACCACTAACGATGAGGATTATTTTGCCATAAGTAGTTATTATTACTGTGAGAATTTAGTGAATGTTACTCTAAATAATATTGGGGCAAGTAATATTCAGGTGAGTGCTGAAAAAACACTTAAAGAGCTCAATTTGCTGAACAATGCAAATGTGACCGAACTGAATATTGAGGACGCTCCAATGAAGAATTTGGATTTTAATGCCACTACATATCCTAAATTGACCTCATTGGCACTTAAAAAACTTACTGCTGACTCTGCGAAAAATCTTAGTGTGGAAGGATTGCCTAACTTAACCGACATTAATATCAGCAAAATTTCTTCAGTTACTAAGGCATCCGTTACCGCTTGCCCCAAACTTACTTCGCTAATGATTCAGAATGGTAATTTTAATAACATCACCCTTCAAGGGTTAAGCGAACTCAAAACGCTTGACCTCACAGGAAATAAGATTGCAAATATTGAAGCTTCTTCTCTTAACAAAGTTACCAAACTCCATCTTAACAACAATGAACTAAAAGGTAGCACTCCTTTCAAACTTCCTGCCAATGTCTCGATGTTGAGTTTGCAAGGTAACGAAGGGCTTACTGCTGTTGATTTATCACCTTATAAAGAACTTACTTTAGTAAATATTAATGGGTATAAGAAAGGAGAGACCAAAGCAACTGCACCAAGCGCTCTTTCCTATCTTAAAATTGCTGGACTTGCTAAATTAGAACGTTTATTAGCAAATTGGAACGCACTTTCAAGCATCGACACCGATGGACAAGAAAACATTTCGGCTAAAATAAATCTCATAGAATGTGAAAATAATGCATTGCATCCAGATGCTATTTATGCCCTTAAAAAAGCATTTCCTTCGCTTGACTTTTCGTTATCAGGAGCTGGTAGTAGTTCAAAAGCGTGTAGTTATGTAAAGCAACGTGCATTTAAGATAGGCAGAGTTACTAATAACCAAGTAACTTTTGCCATTAGCCAAGAGCCTACTCACGGTGTACAAACCGAAGTAACCCTAAAAGATACCGATAACAGTGCTTATCAGTACGACAGCAACACAGGTGTGCTGACTGTAAAGAAAGCTGGAAGCTATGAAATCGTTGTGAAGAACACTAAACTATTAGGGCAAATGAGAAATGGATTTGTAAGTGAAAAAGTAACATTCAAATAGATAGTTGCAGTAAATTTTTATAATAAATTAAGGAGCTTTGGCAGATATTTTTTATATTTGCCAAAGTTTTTTAGTAAATAATATGCAAAGATATATTATACTCGTAGTGGCTATTTTAGTAAGTGAAATTACTTTTTCACAAGGTAAAAAGTTTTTATTACCCAATAATGCTACAAAGGAAACCCTTAGCAATGGTTTTAGTTACGTGATAATGCCTAATGAACAGCCTAAAGGAAGGGTGGAACTCTGTTTGTGTTTGCGGGTAGGATCGTTTCAAGAACAGAAAGGAGAAGAAGGTATTGCTCATTTCCTAGAACATTTGGCTTTCAGTGGCTCAAAACATTACCCTAAGAATAGCGTGCTAAAATTCTGGGAAAGTTTAGGGGCAAAATATGGAGAAAACATCAATGCGTATACTACCGATGACCGAACTGTATACAGCGTAAGCCTTTCGAACGTGAATACTGAGCAGGTAGCTAAGACTATTCATATACTATCCGATTGGTTATACTATATGGATATTACCACACAGGCAGTGGAGAAAGAGCGCAAAATCATCACACAGGAAATCGCCAGCTATAAGCCTTACAAAGACCTTAACCCTATTATGGTAGGCTATGATAAGCAACTGATGCGCTTTCCCATAGGAACTAAAGTACAAATAGCTAAAGTTACACCTAAAAAACTTCGCTCTTTCTATGAGAAATGGTATACTCCACAAAATGCCTCGCTTATTGTAATAGGAAATATAGCCCCACAAGCTACTGAGAAGGCAATAAAAGAACACTTTGGAATGCTTGGACAGCGAGGAGAAGAAGTGGGAAATCTTAAACCTATTTCCTTCCCCAATAAAAAAATGTTTTCAATTGAAAAGGAGAAAGGCAAGAGAACAAAACTATCTTTGTTATACCCCATAGAGTACGTAAGTACCCCGTTCATAGACGAATATAGAAAAGAAATAGAACTTCCGAAAGTAGTATTAGAAATTCTTAATAACCGTTTTAGGGCACATAAAGAAGATATTCGTATCAGTCAGTATTGGTATTTGCGTAGAACGAGTTTTTTGGAGATAGAGATGACCTCTGACGATATAGAGCAAACCCTCAAAAAAACATTTGCTATTATTGAAGGTGTAAAAACCTCACTCACAGAAGAAGAAGTAGGTAAAGCCTTAGAGAAAGTAACTACTGCTATTGAGAAAATACCCACCGAGAGAACTTCAGAGGATTGGGTGCTGAGTTTTATTGATAATTTTGTTTTTAGAGAGCGTTTTATTTCTCAGTATAGGGACAAGGAAAGACTTATTAAAGAGTTGAGAGAAGACTATCAACTCCACCATTGGCAACACATTTGCAAAAACGTACTGAATTTAAAAGACCCTATCATTCTATACACTCCTGCAGATAATAAAGAATATACTTACGAGGATTTTAAACATATTATCAGTGATGGAATAGCACACCCTGATACTACCGTTCCCACTTTCAAAGAAGAAGAAAAAACAATATCTGTTGTTATACCTGAGGTACTCACAAAAGAGATTTCTTTTCATCCCAAAGACATTAAAAATGAAACCTTTTTTAAGGAAATAGGAATACATAGGATTGAACTCACTAATGGAGCTACTATTTACCTCAAACCTACAGAAAATGATGAGAAACTAAATGTTACACTATTCTTTAAAGGAGGGTATTCGCTATTGCCATCAAAGGAATTTAAACAATACGAAGACATTTTACAATATGTACACTTAGGTGGTATTGAATCATTGAAAGGTGAAGCTTATGAAGAACTACTATATCACAACAACCTTACATTTATAGTAGGTACTGAGGGCTATCAGCACTTGGCAATGGCAACCGCTCCTGTGAATAAAAGCAAGGAGCTTTGTAATCTTATCTATCAGAAGTTGCGGTATCCCGAGCGAGCATATAAAGCCTTTGAAGAGGTGAAGGCTGATGAAATACAATCTCTTAGTAGTAAAAAGAATGATAAAAAAGCAGACCCTCTTAAAGAAATGGCTTTTAAATTAGAAGCCATAAAAGGAGCTACTTATCCGCTTACTGAGCTCAATAAAACTACTGATGATATTCAGAAAATGAACTTAGATACGCTTTATAGTTATTATCAAAAGCACTTTTTATCTTCTGATGAGCTTCTATGTGTAGTAACGGGTAGCTTTGAGATAGATAAACTAAAGAAAGAATTAGTCGGGACTCTTTCTCATTTAAAGAGACAAGAGGGAGCCTCAGTAAAAAAGACTATACAAAAACCTTTTTTCCAGACACTAGAAGTAACACAAAACAAACGCACAAGTTTTAATATCGTATATAAAGATAGTTATCAGAAGAATTTAAAAGGTATATTATCTATCAAATTGCTGCGAGAGCTCTTGCGCAAGGAAGTGATTGCTGAAATACGAGAAAAAAAGGGCTGGGTGTACACTCCTTATGTAGAATTGGAGTATTATAGTGAGCCTACTCCTACCTTTGTGCTTATCGTAAGTGGTGAAACTGATGAAAAACACTTCAATGATGTAGAAAAAAGCGTCATCGGAATTATCAATAATCTTGTAAAAGAAAAAAAGATAAACCAGAATGCTTTAACTGACTTTAAATATTCTTTTGCTGTGAACAAAAAAGAATATCTCTCTGATGAAAATGCTTATAACTGGCGCAATTATCTTATGGACTGCTTTAAAAATGATGTCTCTTTAGAAGAACTCTCTTTTTATGAAAAAATATTGGAAAGTATTGACTTATTGAATAAATAGAGCGTTAGTGTATTTCTTTATCCATTAACACTTGTCCTCGATATACTTTTTTATAACGAATAAGCTGCCTATTTTTGTAATATCCTATATAATAAGCGCGTTCTTTACTGTGTGTTTCGGAATCTTTTTGCGTTATTTCATCGTATAAATAAGTAGAACGGTTATCTTTTTGTTTGTGCAAGTCGGAACAATTGAGGAAATAGCGTAACACTACACCTCCGTCCTTTTCTTCACAATATTCATAGGCAATCACAGATTGTAAAAGGAGGGCTTCTGCTGTTTTTCGTTGCTCTGGTGAATGTTCACAAGAGAATAGCGCCAATAAGGAGGTTAATAAGGATATCTTTTTCATATTATAAGCTTGCTTTTAAAGGTAATATAACTCATTTAGTTATTTTTTCTAAAAGTAATACCATAAAATTTATTATCCCAAAACAATTCTGTTTTCTTTTCAGCTACAGAAAGAGGAATACATTGTTCTATGGTGTTCAAATCGACTGTTTTGCCTTCAAAATAAGATTTGGAGAAGACACTTTTCTTGTATTGGGTCTCCACAAAGTCGGCTGTTTCATCTGCAATAAGCAATTTGCTTCCTGTTTTGGCAACTCTAAGCATTTCGCTTATGGCAAGCGCTTTATCATTGAAAAAATTGATACCTCCGTTGTGAAAAACAATATCAAAAGTATTATCGGCAAAAGGTAATTCCTCGGCGGGGCACTGCACGAGTGTAAGGTTTGTTTTCTTTTGCCACTCCTTTTTGCACTTTTTGAGCATTCCCATTGAGATATCTGCTCCTACAAGGTCTATCGTTTTCAAATCAATCCCTTGTGGCAGGTAATGCAAGTCAGCCCCCGTACCTATGGAAACATAAAGCACCGAAATATTGTTCTTCCATTCCAAACGGCTCATCAACTCGGTACGTAGATGGTCAATAGTGTGTCCATACTTGAGTCTTCCTATCCATTTCTCTCCAAAATCATAGAAAAAAGACATCCAATCGTACATTTTCATATACTTTTGGTTATCTCCACTAATGAAATAGTCATTCATACAGCATAAAATACCATTTTCTTGTTTCAAATCTTCTACTTTTATATCAGATTTTAGCTTTTTAGATATATCTGTCATCATACTTATTTATTCAAATGAGTTTCTCTTAACTAAGTTATATTTCAAATTCCATAGGGCTTTTTCCCTTTTTATATCTTTTCGTTTTACTACCTATTTTTGTTACTTTCTCTATTATTCTTGATAAAAAATCCAAGAAATCCGAAAAATATCTCCTCACTTTTTACCAAAAACAAACAATATTCAGTATATTTCTTATCTATTCTGTCAGTTTTCTACTTCATATTGCATTGCCTGTACTTAATATTGTATTATTTGAACCTGATATTGTATTGCCTGTACTTAATATTGCTTTCTACGGACTTAATATTGTATTCTACAGGCTTAATGTTGCTTTCTACAGACTTAATATTGTATTCTACAGACTTAATATTGCTTTCTACGGACTCAATTTTGTATTCTACAAACTTAATTTTTTACCTTTATTATCTTTTCTTAATTAATATATCTCCCTGATTCAAAAAAAGTTTTTCACCCTCTATTTGTAACTCTTGCCAATATTTCCTCTCTTCAATTTCTGTATCATCTACAATACGAAAATTAGCAAAATCGGTAGAAGGAGCAGGCAAAACAATAAGCTTTTCTATATTTTTTCGTTCCAAATGATAGGTGTCTGAAAGGTTTTTAAGGAATAATAGCTGTTCTAACTCCTTTTTATAATCTACAAGTTCTTGCTTCTCTTTCTCTGAGAGAAAATGTTCTTTAATCTGCTGAACTGTTTTTTGAAGTTCATTTTCTATAAGTTGTTGAGCAGTTGTCTTCATTATAATCCGTATTTTTTCCAGCCTCCGTCACGCCATTGGCACTCGTCAATCTTCCAAATACGGTCTTTTCGGATAATAAGGAGTTTTAGTTTGGGCAAAGTAGCCAAGTATTTGAGGGCTTCATCGGTAATATCAGTATTGATAAAACCCATATTTACTAAGGATTTTACTTGCACTATCTGCTCTACCATCGCATCGGTGAGGGCAACATCTTTATAATGATGCCCTTTGCAGAAGCGCTCTTCGGTTACTTCTTTTAAAGCGGCTTCTAAGGTAATAGCGTGTTTGTAAGCTGCCATAGTAATGTGATTGTTATGAGTGCAAAAGTAGACAAAATAGCATTTAAAAACAAAAAAATATGAATAGTTTCTTGCTAATACTTAATTATTTGCTATCTTTGCGGGCGTGATGAATATGAAGATATTAGAAACACCTTATGGAATATGCCATTTGAGCGTTGTTCCCGTACGTTTAGAGCCCTTTGAGGGGGCTAAGATGATTACGCAATTACTCTTCGGAGAGTTGTTGCAAGTAATTGATAAAGAAGAGTATTGGAGCTATGTACGCTTGCTGTTCGACAATATTGAAGGCTGGGTAGCCAACAGTCAGTTTACGGAAATTTCGGATAAAGACTACAAAAAATCTCTAAAAAAGAAAGAAAAATACGCTCACCGATGGCTTACAAAGCTCCGTTTGAAAACCGGAGACAACCTCTTTCTGCACATACCCAAAGGTGCTACCTTTTCTCACAATCATCTATTACAAACTTCACAATCTACCCAAAGAATACCTCATCAAGGCATTATTCCCACTGCTTTGGAATATTTAAACGTGCCTTTCTTAACAGGAGGCAAAACTCCCTTTGGAATAGATGCCGCCGGACTGGTGCAAATGGTTTTCAAACTCAACGGCATACACCTACCTCGTACGGCTAAAAAACAGGCTACTTGTGGTGTTTCTCTTAGTTTTATAGAAGAATGCCAAGCAGGTGACTTAGCTTTTTTTGACGACGAAGAAGGTAATATCATTCACGTGGGCATTCTCTTAGGCGACAACAGGATTATTCACTCTTTTGGCAAAGTGCGCATCGACCGGTTAGATCATATCGGTATTTTTAATAGTGAACTGCGCAATTACACTCACCAACTACGACTCTTGCGAAGAATCTCAACGACTGAAAAGTAGTATAAATTCAAGATTCCTACATCTTAGGTTCGTTTATTGTTCATCTGTTCGTGCAACTCATACCGTCTTTTGTCCGTCTTTTCTTTATCTGCTCGTGCAACTCGTACCATTTTTTGTTCGTCTTTTCTTTATCTGCCCGTGCGGCTCGCACCGTCTTTTGTTCGTCTTTTGTTCGTCTTTTGTTCGTCTTTTGTTCGTCT
>NZ_KE150489.1:105244-153791 GCF_000411575.1 Capnocytophaga sp. oral taxon 336 str. F0502
CGTCTTTTGTTCGTCTTTTGTTCGTCTTTTGTTCGTCTTTTGTTCGTCTCTCGTCATTCGTTACTCGTTCGTTCATTTTTTATCCGCTTGTCGTGCTACGACTTTGCGTGTTTTAACAGAAGAAATAAAATATTTAATTTATAATAGTCAATTATGAAAATAGCTTTACTCGGATATGGCAAAATGGGTAAAACCATTGAACAAATAGCCATCGCTCACGGACACGAAATCGTGTTAAAAATAGATAATGCCGAAACTTCTTACGACATTACAATAGCCGATGTGGCTATAGAATTCAGCACCCCCAGCAGTGCCTTTGCTAATATTAGCAACTGTCTCACACACAAAGTACCCGTGATTGCAGGTACTACCGGTTGGTTAGCCCAATACAACGAGGCAGTAGCTTTGTGCCAAAAGCACCAAACCGCTTTTCTCTACGCCTCTAATTTCAGTATAGGGGTAAATGTATTCTTCGCACTGAACAAAACCTTAGCCAAACTGATGGCTAAACTCAAAGACTATGAGGTAGCTATCGAAGAAATTCACCACACTCAAAAGCTCGATGCCCCCAGCGGTACTGCGATTACTTTGGCAGAAAGTATTATCGCTGAAACTGATAAAACAGGTTGGCATTTAAACACAGCTACCGAGAACGAAATCCCTATCGTAGCCAAGCGCATAGATAGCGTCCCAGGCACTCATATCATCACCTATACCAGTGAGGTAGACACCATAGAAATCAAGCATACCGCTCACAATCGCAAAGGCTTTGCTCTCGGTGCCGTTATGGCAGCCGAATGGATTGTAGGTAAGCAAGGAGTATTTACGATGAACGATGTACTCAACCTTCATTAAGCGTATTTTTTAATCAAAAAACTACTTATCTTAAAAAAAGGCATTATCTTTGCACTCTAATAACTCATAATTTTTAACATAGGACTCTTAACTAAAAGAATGTATAAAATTATCTTTTCTGATATCGATGGCACTCTATTAAGTGGTTCGCGAACCCTTACGCAGAACACCATTCACGAAGTAAAACAACTGAAAGACAAAATACCTTTCATTTTAGTATCTTCACGTATGCCTGAGCAAATGTATCACATACAAAAAGACTTAGGCATCGCAGGCTTACCACTTATCGCTTATAATGGCGGATTAGTGCTCAATGGCGAAAAGGTGCTACACTCTACTACTATCCCCTACCCTATTCTCGAAGAAGTAGTCGCCCTCAACGAACAAGAGTTCAATGCTCAGATACACATCAGTTTTTATTATAACGACGAGTGGTATGTACCCACTAACGATGAATGGGCACAACGTGAAGAAACAATTACCAAAGTAACTCCTACCGTGCAACCCAATCGCGAAGTACTATCTGAGTGGAAGCAAGCAGGACACGGTGCTCACAAGCTAATGTTAATGGGAGAAGAAACTCTTATAGAGCGAATGTTCAAGCTACTAAACGAGAAATATACAGAGGTAATGCAAATCTATCGCGGGAGAGAAACTTATATAGAACTATCAGATATCAGTATTTCTAAACTCACAGGAGTGAAAATAGTATCAAACGAGATATATCATTTACCTTTGAGCGAAGCAATAGCTTTTGGCGATAACTATAACGATTTGGAGATGCTCAAAGGCGTAGGTTGTGGCGTAGCAGTTGCTAATGCTCGCGACGAAGTAAAAGCTGTAGCCAAATACATAACGCTTCACCACTCCAAAGATGGTGTGGCAACATTCTTAAAACAGTTAAGAGAACAAAAAGTAATGAACCTTTAAACGTTAATCATTCATCATTATGATATATTTATATATTTTAATCATTGCACAGCTCATCAATGGGCTATTCTTTTGGAAAGGATATGAAAAAGCAGGTTACAAAGCTTGGCAAGCCTTTGTTCCCTTCTACAATACCGTTATTTTCTTACGTATCATCTCTCGCCCTTGGTGGTGGGTATTCCTGCTGTATTTGCCTGTAATAGGTAATATTATGGTAATTGTGATGACTTACGAATGGTTACACGTATTTAACTATCGCAAGAAGCGTTACACCCTGCTATCAATAATTACTTTGGGACTTTTTGCTGCCTACATAACCTATTTACCTTCTACACACTACGTAGGTAAAGATGTAGAAGCCATCAAAAAGAATGTTTCCTCTTGGGTGAGTGCTACTATCTTTGCAGTAGTAGCAGCTTCGGCTATTCACACCTACTTTATACAGCCTTATATGATACCTACTTCTTCTTTAGAAAAAACCCTCTTGGTAGGCGATTTTCTTTTTGTAAGTAAGTTTCACTACGGAGTGCGTGTACCTATGACTCCACTATCATTGCCTATGGTACACGATTCAATTCCTATAATAGGCACAAGATCATATATCAAAACGCCTCAGTTACCTTATTTGCGTTTACCTGCTTTGCAGAAAGTACAGCGGAATGATATTACGGTATTCAACTGGCCTACCGATACAGTAAGGTACTTCCGAGACAATTCGGGTATTCACGTAGATAAACCCATAGATAAGAAATCTAACTATGTAAAACGCACAGTAGCTATCCCTAACGATGTATTAGAAATCAAAAACGGCGATGTATGGATAAACGGCAAAAAGGAAATCTATCCTATACGTGCCAAGTTACAAACTTCTTATATAGTAGTTACACAACCCAATTTATTCACTCATCCCGATGAGTTTAGAGTATTGATGTACCAACAGTACGGTGTTACCGATCCCGCTTATCCCATCAACAACGACACTTATATCTTTACTTCCCTTACAGATGATGTAGCTAAGGCTTTGGAAGCTAATACAAGTATTGTGTCAGTTACTCGCAATGTAAATAAGGCTGGGGTCTACAATCCTGCAATCTTCCCTCACAGTCCTACTTTTGCTTGGAATGAGGATAATTACGGACCTATTACCATTCCTGCTAAAGGAAAAAACGTAACACTTACTAAAGAGAATTTGCCTTTGTATAAACGCATTATTAGTGAATATGAACACAATAAATTAGAAACAAAAGGTGATGATATTTACATCAATGGGCAGAAAGCTTCCTCTTATACCTTCCAACAAGATTACTACTGGATGATGGGAGATAACCGTCACAATTCTGAAGACAGTCGTTTTTGGGGTTTTGTACCTGAAGATCACGTACTTGGTAAACCCGTACTCATTTGGATGAGTTTAGACAAGAATGCCTCAGGATTTAAGAAAATACGTTGGCAACGTTTGTTCACTACTGTAAATGGTGAAGGTGAACCTGTGTCCTACCGATATATTGTATTTGGGTTACTTGGTTTGTGGCTGGTATATAGTTTGGTTAAAAAGAAAAAAGTAAAAGAATAATATGGTAGAACAAGTATTATTACACCCTACTTATTTTCCTTCTATTGCTCAATTTCACTTGATGTTGAACAAACCTTGCGTTTTAGAAGTCTCTGATAACTATCAGAAACAAACCTTGCGCAATCGCACATATATTTACGGTGCCAATGGCAAACAATCCTTAAACTTACCTATTAAGCACGTAGGAGGTGATACCGGACGACAGTTGTTCAAAGATGTGAAAGTAGAGAATAATTTCCTATGGCAACGTCTGCACTGGAAAAGTTTAGAGACAGCCTATCGCACATCTCCTTATTTTGAGTATTATGAAGACGATTTGGTGCGTATTTTTGAAAAGCAATATACTTACCTACTCGATGTAAATATCGACACAATTGAGACCGTTTTAGCCTGTTTGTTAGTACATATTAACTTTGATAAGACAAAAACGTATGAAGCCGAGCCACAAGGAGTGAAAGACTATCGTTTTTTGAGTAGTGCTAAAAAAAAATACCCTGTAACAATACCCTCTTACCACCAAATATTCTCAGATAAATATGGTTTTATTCCTAACTTATCTATTTTAGATTTGCTTTTCCACGAAGGACCTAATACACAAGAGTTTTTAACTAAGGTAAAAGTGTAGCACTATAATAGTGTGTAAATACACATCACAAACGTATAATTACACAAATTAAAAGAAGGTTACAAAAAGTAATTACTTTTTTATTATCAAAATATACTTCCTTATAATCAGTAATTTACAAAATATAATGTAAAGGAATATTTTTTTGGCACAGAGTTTTCAATATAGTAAACAGAAGATTGCTAAAAGAAACATTGTTAAAACAAGAATTAGAAAAAACATTTTCATTAAAACTATCAAACTTAAAACAAAATCTTATGTAAAAAAACTTTATTACTGAGAACAGTAATAGAGATTCTAAAACTGAAAAATTTTCTTCATTTTTGGAGTTAGTAGTAGTATTTATATGCATTGTGAAAAAGGCTCTCTAAGAAATTAGGGAGCTTTTTTTATATTTAGGATGCTATTGCTAACTTCTTTTTATAAAATAGTCATAATTAAATATTTTTTCTTAATTAATTTGGTACTTAAAAAAAATTGCTGTACTTTTGTGGTTCATTTTAACACCAATTCATTTATGAAAAAATTCGTATTCTTCTTTGGGCTTTTATATGCCACAACAGTTTTTGCACAAAGCAAACCTAACATTATACTTATTGTTTCAGACGACCATTCATATCAAACGATTGGGGCTTATAACAATGGGACTACCGATGCAACTCCTGCAATTGATAAACTTGCTAATGAGGGTGTAAGGTTCAACAAAGCTTTTGTAACCAACTCTATTTGTGGTCCTAGTAGGGCTTGTATCCTCACGGGTAAGTATAGCCATAAGAATGGCTTTATGGACAATGAGACATCACACTATAATTCTTCACAACAACAGTTTGTGAATCTCTTGCAACAAGGAGGCTACCAAACCGCTTGGGTGGGAAAATACCACTTAGGTGATGACCCCAAGGGCTTTGACTTCTTTAAAATCTTAGTAGACCAAGGTCGTTATTTTAACCCCGACTTTATCATTGAAGGTAAAAAACGTGTAAACGAGCAAGGTTACGTAAGCAATATCATTGAAGATGAAGCCGAAAAATGGCTCGATCGTCGTGACCCTAATAAACCTTTCTGCTTGGTTGTGGGGCATAAAGCGGTGCATCGTACTTGGATGCCCGATTTACCTGAATTAGGAGCTTATGAACAGGTAAACTTCCCATTGCCCGATACTTTCTTTGACGATTATGCAACTCGCAAGCCCGCAAGTTTGCAAGAAATGTCCATTGGTAAGGATATGATAATGGGTTACGATTTGAAGATGTTCAAAGATGAAAAAGAAGAAGTGCAAGATGCAAACTTCTCTCGTATGACCGCTATTCAATTAGCACATTACAACGATTTTTATAACCCTATACGTCAACAGTATTTCAACGCCAATCTCAGTGGCAAAGAATTAGCCCAATGGAAGTTCCAACGTTATATGCGTGATTATCTATCTACCGTAAGATCGATGGATAAGAACATTCAGCGTATGCTCGATTACTTAGAAAAGCACAAATTGAAAGACAATACTATGATTATCTATATGTCCGACCAAGGTTTTTATATGGGCGAGCACGGTTGGTTTGACAAACGTTGGATGTACGAAGAATCTTTCCGTACCCCAATGATTGTCTCTTACCCTAAACTTTTTCCTAAAGGCACAACCAACGATGATTTTGTGCTGAACATTGACTTGGCGCCTACTTTCTTAGAATTGGCCGGCTTGCCTATCCCTGCTGACATACAAGGCAAATCGTTCTTACCGTTGTTTGCTAAAAAAGCCAAACCTATACGCAATCAGATATTCTATCACTACTACGAAAACGGGGAGCACGCAGTATCACCTCATTTTGGTGTTCGCACTGATCGTTATAAACTCATTCGTTACTACAAACGCATGAATACTTGGGAGCTATTTGACCTCAAAACCGATCCTAAAGAACTCAACAACGTCTATGGCAAAAAAGAATATCTGAAAATTACTAAACAGTTAGAAGCTTTACTTTTAAAAGAAATTCGAGACAAGCAAGACGATTTGGCTGAAAAGGTATTTTTCAATAAAGAGTTTCCTGTGAAATGAATTTTATAAGGATTCAACTTTGCCAAAATTTGTAACATATTATTTGTATGAAAAACTACCTATACATTATTATATCATTTTTTCTAACTATAGTCTCTTATGCGCAACACTTGGATTCCATTTTTGAAAATCCAGCACTGCAAGAAATCAATCGAATGCCAATGCGTGCTTCCTACTTTCCGTTTGAGAATATAGCTAAAGCAAAAAATGGTACCATAGAGCAATCAGCACGTTTCTTAAATCTCAATGGCTTGTGGTCATTTCTCTGGAAGGAAGACTATCATCAGTTGCCAAAAGACTTCTACAAAACCAATTTTAACGAAAGTCAGTGGAAGAAAATTCTTGTACCTTCTAATTGGGAAGTACAGGGATATGGCATTCCAATTTACGTGAACGCTTCTTACGAATTCAATCAAAAGAACCCTACTCCTCCCGATATTCCTGATAGTCTCCAACAAAATGCTGGTCTGTATCGCAAAACTTTTGATTTGCCCTCTTCTTGGCAAGGAGAAAAGGTATACCTACATTTAGGAGCAGTGAAATCGGCATTTAAACTGTATATAAACGGTAAGTTTGTGGGTATGGGTAAAGACAGCAAGTTGGCTTCTGAATTTGACATTACACCTTATATCACTAAGGGCAAAAACCTTATTGCAATGGAAGTGCGTCGATGGACGGACGCAAGCTATCTCGAATGCCAAGATATGTGGCGCTTTTCCGGGATTTTTCGTGATTGCTACCTCTATATGCGACCTAAAGTGCATTTATACGACCTTAGCATCAGCGCTGGTTTAGATAAAAACTACACCAATGGCAAACTCACCACTTCGGTAGAAGTATGGAACGAAACTCCAAGCGATGCCTCTAAATACCAAGTGGAAGTAAGTCTGTTCGACAAAGAACAACTGCTCTACCAAGAGCAAAAAGAAACTACTGGACTCAAAAAAGTCTTCGGTAAAACCGAATTGCAATTCGAAGCACAATTGCCACAAGTGAGAGCGTGGAGTGCCGAAACGCCTTATCTGTACCGTTTACAAATGGTGCTGTACGATGCTGAGGGAAAGGTGAAAGAAGTAGTAAGTCGTCCTATAGGCTTTAGAACGATTGAGATAGAAGGTGCTAACATTTTGGTAAACGGCAAACGCGTACTCTTCAAAGGGGTAAACCGCCACGAAACCAACCCGTATACGGGACAAGTAGTGAGTCAAGAACAGATGGAGAACGATGTAAAGCAGATGAAAGCCCTCAACTTTAATGCTGTACGCACTTCTCATTACCCTAACGACCCTTATTTCTATGACCTTTGCAATAAATATGGGCTTTACGTAATGGACGAGGCTAATATAGAAAGCCACGGTATGCATTATGAAATGGATAGGACTATCGGCAATGACCCCGTGTGGGAATATGCTCATTTGCTACGTATGGAACGTATGGTAAAACGCGATAAAAACCACCCATCGGTTCTGTTTTGGAGTATGGGCAACGAGTCTGGTAACGGTTGGAACTTCTACAAAGGCTATCAACACATAAAAGGCTTAGACTCCTCACGCCCTATTCACTATGAATTAGCTCACTACGATTGGAATACCGATATCGAGTCGCGTATGTACCGTCGTATTCCTTTCCTTATCGACTATGCACTCAGCAATCATACTAAACCCTTCTTGCAATGTGAATACGCTCACGCAATGGGTAACAGTGTAGGTAACTTTCAAGAATATTGGGACGTGTATGAGCATTATCCTAAACTACAAGGTGGTTTTATTTGGGATTTCATCGATCAAGGGCTTTATAAGACCTTACCTAATGGCAAGAAATTAGTAACCTACGGGGGTGATTACGGTGATAAAAATACTCCCAGCGATAATAATTTTCTTATCAATGGAGTAATAGCTTCCGACAGAAGTTGGCATCCTCACGCCTATGAAGTACGCAAAGTGCAACAAGAAATAGGCTTTCAATATCAAAATAACCAACTGATATTGCGCAATAAACATTTCTTTAAAGATTTATCAAACTACGAAATACATTGGCAACTGTTCAAAGAAGGTGTGCCTGTTCAAAGTGGTAATATTACCAACTTAATAATATTACCACAAAGCGAGGCTACTTTTTTACTACCTCCTCTTAAAACAGACGATAAAGCAGAATATATCTTGCAATGTACCGCCCGTCTCAAACAAGACGAAGGCATTTTAAAGAAAGGTACAGAACTTGCTTTTGCCGAGTTTCCCCTCACCTCCTACACTCCTCAAAAAGCTATTGCTGATACAACACTTTTAGAGGTAGAAGAAACAGCCAGTCACATTCTATTGCATAATAAGCATTATACAGCTAAAATAGATAAACAAACAGGCAAATGGGTATCGTTTCAAGTGAAGAATGAAGAACTCTTTGCTCCCGAAGGCTTAGAGGTAAATTTATGGCGGGCTGGCACTGATAACGACTTTGGGGCAGGTTTACCTAAAAAACTGCAACAGCTTCAAGAGGCAGATAAAAAAGCTGATAGTGTCCGTATATCGGTAGAGAAACTAAACTCTGGTCAAGTGAAGATAACCCTACGCAAACGATTGGTAGAAGGTACAATTGATTATACTCAAGAGTTGCTTTTTGATGGCAAGCCTTCCGTAACGGTGAGCAATCACTTCAAACCTCTAAAGAACGACAAAACGCTTACTTTTAAGATAGGCAATCATCTTACACTTCTGCCTTTTCAGCGCATTCAGTGGTATGGTAGAGGTCCTTGGGAAAGTTATTGGGATAGGAAAACATCGGCTATGGTAGGCTTGTACGAAGGCACTATTGCTAGCCAGTATTACCCTTATGTGCGTCCGCAAGAGAATGGTAATAAAACTGATGTACGTTGGGCAAAGCTCAGTAAGAAAAAAGGAGTAAACATTGCCATTTATAGTACAGGTTCTCTACTAAATATAAATGCCCTGCCTTATAGTTCTGCACAGTTATTCCCTGGTATAGAAAAAGGACAAACACACACAGGTGAACTCACCCCTGATAAGTATACTCATTTAGACATCGACTTGCAACAATTAGGTTTGGGAGGTGATAACAGCTGGGGCAACTTACCTATGGAACAATACCTACTGTATCTGTATCAGCCTTATAGCTATAGTTACAGAATAGAAGCTTTTTAATGGCATATTCTTATATAAGCAAAGCACAGATTTCTTGATAAACTCAAGTCGTCTGTGCTTTTTTGTTAAACCCCTTATAAAATTCTTTCCTTCTAATATATATCAAGTGTTCTTTCTTCTTCAAAGCCGTCAGGAAGCGTAAATATAATAGTGTAGCGTCCTTTGGGTAGATATACTTTACCATCAGTAGCAATAGGTAAAAATATCTTTTGAAGACTCTTCTCATAGGCTGTCTTACCCGCATAAGACATCGTAAAGTCATAAGGTATATAATTAAACCCAACATTTGTCTTATAAGTAAATGTTTGCAAGGTAACACGTCCTTTCATCACTCTTATAGGTATTGATAAATTTTCCTTTGAAGCAAAAGCATAGAAATACACATTAGGCTTCACAGGTTCTTCCCATTCGTTATTGGCATTTCCCCAATTCGCAGAATAAGGAAGCGTAATAGGCGTTTCAAGTGGATAAAAATCTTGCGAGGTAATCGCTACTCTTAGCTCTTGCATCATCTTCACCGAGGTGCGAAAAATACCTCGTCCCAATGTCGCAACTGTCATTTCGCCATTTGTTTCGTCTATATAAATATCGTAAACACCTGTTTCGGGCAATCCTTTGCTGAATGGTTGCCAACTTTCACCTAAGTTAAACGAAATATACACCCCATTATCAGTTCCTGCATAAAGAATCTGACTGTTTTTAGAGTCTTCTTTGAGTACATTTACTTTACTATCGGGCAGGTTAGAATGGATATCTGTCCAACTCTTGCCATTGTCATTACTCATAAAAATAATAGGGTCGATATTGGAATCATCAGTACTAATAAGGGTTGCCAATACCCGGTTACGCTGGTGTTTAGAGGCAATGAGGTTGTTCACTTTTAGCGGACGAGGGAAAGCGTTGTATATCTGTTTCCACGATACCCCTCCGTTGTCGCTGGTGTAAATCATACCATCGTCACTACCCGTATAAAGCAAACCAAACATAAAAGGCGATTCAGCTATAGCAGAAATTGTACCATATGCCTTGTTACCCTGCTTGTTACCATTGGTTACATCGTCCGAAATAGTCCGCCAATTCCGACCTTTGTCCATAGAAATGTGCAATTTGTCACTTCCTATGTAAATAATATCTTTGTTTTGTGGCGAAATAAGTAGCGGTGCATTCTTGCCAAAACGCAACGGTTCCTTGTTTTCACCGTAATAAGCACTTCCTAATGGGAAAAGCTGGTCTCTATCAGGCAAAAAAGTAAAAAACTTGCCATAAGGTTCTGCGGCATAGCTATCATTGCCAAATGATAGCGAATGAATAGCTTTTCTGAACGTATTCCAATGACTGTTATTCTGTGCCAATACCACTTGGTCACTCACATAGTAAGGCGTTTTGTTAGCTTTGTCGTAACTCAGCTGGGTAAAAGCCATTGCTTGTGGCACATTCTTAAAAGCAAAACTTTTTCCATTGTCGTAAGAGACCTGTAATCCACTGCGAGTTGTACAAAATAGAGTACCCTGTTGTAAGTAAAGTTGTTCATAGCTGTTGTTCAACGAAATCGGTTGTTTGTTTTTCCACGTCCTGCCTCCATCGGTAGATTCCAATAAAGGATATCCTCCTATAAATAAGTGTTTTTTATTACTAAGGTCTACGCCGATGCCCCCAAAACGCTCTCCGCTTTGGTAATACACATCATTCAGAGGTTGAATATTCGTCTTTTGCCAAGAATTACCCCCATCTTCGGTTACGTACACTTCCGCACCTATAACCTCTTGAGTACTTACACCCAAATAACTCAGTAGTTTAGCAGGAGAGGTTACCTCTGCAGCTATCATATCTTTGAGATTCTGAGCTGTATATTTCTCGTCCTGACCTATATTGTGCAAAAACACATTTAAACGGTTGTTATCTAACGCGAGGAAATCAGCTTTGCTCATCACATCAAAATCTTGAGCGGAGAGATGAATGCGCACTACTTTCTGTACAGTGTTAATATTCTCTTTCTTTTTGGCGTTGCGATTATCTACTATCGCATAATAAGTCTGACTGTTAAAGCAACTCACCCCTATTTTGCCAATGTTATTCCCTTTAAGAAATCCGTTGTTCACCGTGATTTTCGTCCACGTATTGCCTTTATCAGCGCTCTTGTAAATAGCACTATTACTGCCATAAGGAGCACTGTCCCACTGACTGTTATTCACTTCCCACGATACAGCCAAAAGCATTGCCCCATCGGGCGAAGCAGTAATTTGCGTAATACCCGCACGAGTGCTTACAAATAGTTTTTGTTGCCACGTTTTTCCGCCATCAGTAGTTTTGAAGATACCGCGTTTTTCATCGGCTTTATAAGGGTTACCCAATACTCCTGCCACAAGTTCTTGGGGGTTAGTAGGGTTGATATACAAACTACTAATGCGTTGCATTCCTCCCAATCCCTTAAAGTCAGTTGTTTTGCCTTTATCGGTAGAGATAAAAACGCCATAAGGGGTCGCAACCGCCAAAGTCCCCGATTGCCAATCTACCGCCAGTGCTGTGATACTTTGTGTAGGGAGGGTTGAGCATAGTACTTGATAGGTTTCCCCGCCATTTTGGGTAAGCCATACGCCTCCGTTTTCTGGAGCAACTATAAACTCACTGCTATTTTTAGGGTTTACACTCAGCGCACTGATGCGATTGCCTATCTCTTTTACTGTTACTTGCTCAAAAGGCGTTTCGCGCACCCACGAACGCGCTTTGAGCTCCTCTTTCTGACGCAAAGGAAGCGGTAGCAGTTCTTGGGCAGTGAGAGTTGTCGTGATGATTAATAAAGAAAATACAAAAGTAAAGATTTTATTTTTCATATTTATTTGCAGAATTCTCTTTAAGTTGTTGTTTTTAGGGTGCAAAAGTACAACAATTTATTGAAATGAGCTAATATTATAAGAATATTTATCTCATTACCCTTTGTCATTCCTCATTTGTCACTCGTCATTTCTTCCTTTTTCCGTCTCCACATTCCCCCTCTCCGAGGGGGCTAGGGGGAGGTTTCTTTTAATTTTCCGTCACACTCCCCCCTATTGCCTATGACCTAAGCTCTACCGCCCTTTCTCTTTCTTTCGTCTCGAAACCTCTTTTTTAACATTTTTAGCCTTGTTGTATTATATTATTAATCAATTGTTTATATACCCTTTCTATACCAATCGTCCAAGATTCGTATAAGCTTCCTATAAGCTCTCTATAAGCTAACCCCACCCTCCTAATAGCCTTTTCTCTTCAAAATCTCTCTCAGCCCACTTCTGATATTTTTCGTTTCCCTCCGAAGTCCAAGCCCCTCCGATATTCTCCAACTAATTCCCACATTTCCTCATTTCCACATTTCCTCATTTCCACATTTCCTCATTTCCACATTTCCACATTTCCACATTTCCTCATTTGCTAATTAAGTTACGCCATCTATCTCTTACGTCAAACTCTCTGTCAATTCATAAAATCATTATTAATCATTAACCGCTAACCATTAATCATTGATATTTATTTTTGTAATTGTATATTATTTTGTACTTTTGCACCCTCAGAAAATAAAGAGATATCAAGATGTTTAGATGGATAAAAGCCAGCTTCTGGGGTACCATTGCGGGCTTAATATTGCGCAACCGAATTGCTTTTTTACTACTCATAGCTGCTATCACTGGGGGCTTAGCTACACAGTGGAAGAACGTTCACTTTACCTTCACCGAAGCAAATATGCTCCCCGACGATCACCCTGTGAATATGGAGTACAAGCACTTCCTCGATAAGTTCGGCGAAGAAGGTAACTTGATATTAATGGCGTTAGACGACAAAAAAATCTATACACCTGAGGTACTCAACAAATGGATTGCCCTTAGTAACGAACTAAAAAAGTTCAAACAGATAGACGCTGTTATCTCTATTGACAATTTGCCTATCTTAGTGAAAGACACTGCCCAGCAGTGCTTTGTTACTCATAAGTTTATCGAAGGAAAAGTAAAAAACCAAACTGAAGCTGATAGTCTCAAAAAAGTACTTTCCGAGAAACTGCCTTTCTACGAAGGTCTCATCTACAACAAGAAAACAAATACCTTGCAAACAGCCGTGTATATGAACAAAAAGATTGTCAATACACAAGCCCGCAAGGATTTTATCCTCAACGATTTTATTCCCATAGTCGAGAAGTTCGAAGCGCAAACCGGACTCAAAGTGCACACTTCGGGTATGCCTTATATTCGTACCCTCAGTGCTCAAAATATAATGGACGAGATAGGGTTATTCATCTTGGCTGCCTTACTCTCTACTTCAGCCATCTTCTTTTTCTTTTTCCGTTCATTCAGGGCGATGTTTATCTCTATGGGCGTGGTATCGATTGCAGTAATGTGGGTATTTGGCTTTTTAGGGCTTTTCGGTTACGAAATCACCATTCTCACAGGACTTATTCCGCCTTTGGTCATTGTAATTGGTATCCCGAACTGTGTATTCCTCATCAATAAATACCAACAAGAAATTAGTAAACACGGCAACCAAGCCAAGTCGCTTATTAGGGTAATCCGCAATGTAGGCAATGTAACCCTGCTCACCAATCTCACTACGGCTATTGGTTTTGCTACCTTTATTTTTACCGAAAGTTCTTTGCTCAAACAGTTTGGGGTTATTGCTTCTATCAATGTAGTATCTATCTTCTTCATTTCTCTATTGCTAATCCCAATTATTTACAGTTATATGCACATACCTCAGGAAAAACACCTAAGGCATTTGCATCGCAACTGGATAGGTGGACTTATCAAGTTCATTGAGAATACAGTAAAGCATCACCGTATTGCAGTATTCACTACGGCTATTGCTCTGCTTATCCTCAGTATTATTGGTATTTACAAAATAAAGATTTCGGGTAGTCTCATCGAAGATATGCCTAAGTCAGCTGATTTTTTTGACGATATCACTTTCTTCGAGAAGAATTATGGCGGAATTATGCCTTTGGAAATCACTATTAATACGAAGCAGAAGAACGGTGTTACTCGGTTAGTGAATCTCAAACGTATTGACGAACTCTGCACTCATATCGAGGAAATCCCCGAAATATCCAAACCGCTTTCGTTGGTAAACTTGGTGAAATACGCTAAACAAGCCTATTACAATGGCAACCCTAAATACTATAGCCTACCCACTACCCAAGAGCAAAACTTTATCCTTTCATACGTCAAAAACTCTAAAGGTAATGCCAATATGCTCTCCGCTTATGTAGATTCATTGGGGCAAACGGCACGCATCACTACTTTTATGAAGGATATTGGTACTGAGAAGATGCAACAAATCGAGGACAATATTTACACCAAAGCTCAAAAGCTTTTCCCAAGTAATAGGTATGAAGTGAAGATTACCGGTAAAGCCTATTTGTTTACCAAAGGTACTAATTATTTAGCTACCAACCTCATTTGGTCATTAGCCTTGGCTATTTTGCTCATTGCGCTCATTATGGCGTATATGTTCCGTTCGTTCAAGATGATAGTTGTCTCACTCATTCCTAACCTCTTACCGCTACTCATCACCGCAGGACTGATGGGCTATTTTGGCATTCCGCTCAAGCCTTCCACTATACTTGTGTTCAGTATTGCCTTTGGTATTTCGGTAGACGATACTATTCACTTCTTGGCTAAATATCGCTTAGAGTTAGTAGCGCGTAATTGGAAGATAAGCAAATCGGTATATGCAGCTTTACGCGAAACAGGAGTAAGTATGTTCTATACTTCTATCGTGTTACTCTGTGGTTTCTCAGTGTTCTTGCTCTCCAGCTTCGGAGGTACCAAAGCACTCGGTGGACTCATATCAGCTACTTTGCTTTTCGCAATGATGACGAACTTACTACTCTTGCCAAGTCTATTGCTTTTCTTAGAACGCAGTCTGTCAAACAAAGAAACTATCAAAGAACCTAAGATTGAGATATTCCCTAAGGACGAAGAAGAAGAAAACACTGAAAAAGAAAATAAAACACTATAATTACACTCTATTATTGGCTGATCGACAAATTTGTTAATTAGCTAATTAAAATAATCATTATGGAAAACAAAAAGCATATCGTAATTGTGGGCGGTGGCTTTGCTGGCTTGGAATTAGTAAAAGAACTAAACCGCTCTGGCAAATATAAAATTACCTTGGTGGATATGAATAACTACAATTTCTTTCCACCCCTACTATATCAGTTGGCTGCGGGCTTTATGGAGCCTTCATCTATCTCCTACCCATTCCGTCGTCTATTTCGCAAGTATAAAAATGCACGTTTTAGAATGGCAACCTTACAAGAGGTAATTCCATCGGAAAACAAACTCATATTGAGCAATGGAGAACTGCATTATGATGTATTGGTAATGGCTACGGGAGCTGAATCAAACTTCTTTGGCAATAAAAATGTAGAAGAAAAAGCAATGCCTATGAAAACCGTAGGTGATGCCCTTATGCTCCGCAACTTAGTATACACCCGTTTGGAGCGCGCTACCCGTACTGAGGATAAAGAATTGCGCCGTAAGTTACTCTCTTTTGCTATTGCAGGAGCAGGTCCTACTGGGGTAGAGTTATCAGGCATCTTTGCTGAAATGAAACAGAACATTATGCGCAAGGATTACCCTGAGCTTACTTATGACGATTTAGGTGATATTTATCTCATCGACGGACAAAATACCGTACTTGCTCCTATGAGTAAAAAAGCCCAAGCATATACCGAAAAAATCTTGCTTAAAAAAGGTGTAAAACTCAAATTAGGAGTACAGGTAACCGATTTTCTGAATGACGAAGTATACCTTTCGGACGGTACCATACTTGATGCTCGTAACCTAATATGGGCAGCGGGGATTTCAGCTAAAACCTTCAAAGGTATTGACGACAAGCAATACTTGGGTCGTGGACGACGTATGAAAACCGATGCTTATAACAAAATGGAAGGCTTCGAGAACATCTATGCAATCGGCGATTCGTCTATTATGACCGCCGACCCTCACTTCCCTCAAGGGCACCCTCAGCTCGCACAAGTAGCCATACAACAAGCCAATAACTTAGGAAAAAACTTCAATAAAGATTTCGTAAACCCTACTCCTTTCAGTTATGTCGATAAAGGCTCTATGGCAATCATTGGTCGTAACCAAGCCGTCGCCGATTTGCCTAAACACATTTTCCTCAAAGGCTTCGTAGCGTGGGCTATTTGGGCATTTATACACATAATGTCACTGGTAAACTTCCGCAACAAACTAAAAGCTTTGTACAACTGGATAGGTTATTATATCAGCAAAGACCAGTCGTATCGTATGGTGTTGCGCCCTACCGAAAAAGCTAAAGGATAAAATCTGGTTATCCTATATACTTTGCCAAAGTTTAGAATTTTGGCAAAGTTAAACCTACATAATTACAAAAACATTATTTTGTTTTAATTTTTAAAGAATTTTTATTCAATTTCTCTCCCGTAACGGAGACTTCTTTCACTAAAAAGCAAAGAATGGAGAACACTGCTAAACAATGGAAACAACAACTGCAATACCTGCTGAAAGGAAGGGACTACGAGTCGCTTATATACACTTCAGCAGAGGACGTTCCTATCTTACCTTTTTACACTTCCGAGAACGTAAAAAGCCCTTATGCAGTTGATATCCAAACACAAGTAGCTGTTCCTCTTTTTGTATCCGATAAAGAACAGACCCTCAAACGCATTGCTTTTTGGCAAAGCCAATCAGTTCACTTTTTTTTGCTCAACCTGCACACTGAGCTTATTCAAGACGAAGTACAACAATGGTTACCTACTGATTTACACTACTTGTTCACCAATGCCCTCACTGTAGATACCTCAACCTACCAAAACACAGGAGCTTCAATGGTGCAACAAATCGCTTTCGGAGTAGCCCAAATGCAGGAAATACTGACTACTTCAAAAGTAACCACTGCTTTTGTAAAAATAGCAGTTGGAGGTAGCTTTCTGTTAGAGATTGCCAAACTGCGTGCTTTTCGTCGCTTATTTAGCGAGCTCTACCCTACCCTACCCTTTCATTTGATAGCCGAAGTATCTCATAGAGGCTTATCTCTTCTGAAATCGTCGCATAACCAAAACTATGTACAGTTAGCTTACGAAGCTGCTGTATTAGGAGGTGCTGATTATTTATTGCCTAAAAATTCCCTTTTCTTTAAGAAGAACAGCGTAAATACCGAAAAAGCAAATGTAGCTACCATTCAGCAACTCACTGCTACCCGCAACGCAACACTGCTCAACGGAATGTATGCAATTGAGGCTATCAGCTACGAAATGTACAAGAAAGCTCTTGTGCTATACCAGCAAGTTCATAAACAAGGAGGATTGTCGGTTATGCTAAAAAACCACAGTCTGCAAAAACAAATAAGAACTAAGGCATCGCAAGAACAACAGTTTTTTAATACACAGTGTACTACTTTCTTTCCTGAAAATAGTACCGTTGAAGTTTATCCACGTAAAGAATGGAATTTCTATCCTTTTACCAAAAATCACACCGCTGACTCATTAACACCCAAACGCCTCTGGGAACCCTTTGAAAAAAGAATAAAACAAGAAATGTATGAGCAAAAACAATGAAACTATGGCTGGTTTGCCGCCTTATGAACGCGGGTATCGCGCAATGGGGTATTTAGAAGGAATGCCCTCTTTGCGCATCGTGGCTACGGAAGAAGAAAGCATTTCGCCTAACGAACCCACTGAAATACTTTATCAGAACATCGAGAATTTTACACAAAGCAAAGCATCTTGCAAATCATTAGTGATAACTGCTATTGATACTTTGCCCCAAGCCTTATCGCTAAAAGAAGCTCAATACCTCTATATACCTGCATCTCTTCTTTTAGAAAACACCATTAGGGAAACTTTTATCCACATTCTTACTCCTAACGACAAACTGCGTATTTTAGTGGATAGTGCTCATAATGGTTTTGAAATCATTGCAATGCTCCGTAGCTTGCGCGCTCTTGCCCAACTGCCTATCACCTGCTTAGTCCATTCTATCACCGATTATCTATACGCCCTCATCGCCCAATCCGACGATTTGATATGTGATATTAAAAACAAAGAGTTGGCTTCACCTGAAAACCAATTCCTAATAGAAAATAGTTTAGTTACCAAAACTATCGACCCATTCTTCCCCTAAGCCTCACTTTTATTAGGCAAAACGCTCAAAACAGCATTTCATTAGCTCCACTTTACCTTCACTTTGAGAGCACTATTTCTTCGTTCATTGTTCGTCTTTTGTTCGTCTTTTGTTCGTCCTTTCTCTATCTGCCCGTGCGGCTCGCACCGTCTTTTGTTCGTCTTTCTTATAAGCTTTCTATAAGCTTCTCCCAAATTAACCATTAACCATTAATCATTAAACAAGGCTTTCTCCCTCCTCAAAGCCTTTTCTCTTCAAAATTACCCTCAGTCTGCTTATGATGTTTTCGTTTTCTTCCGAAAGTTCCACCCCCTCCGACCAATCAAATAACTATTTTTATCCCTACTCATCATTTGCTAATTCTCACATCTGCTAATCGGCTAATTCGCTAATTAATATTTTTAAAGATTTATACGTAATTCAGATTTTTAATGTATATTTGCAAAATGAAAAAGAAAAAGCTACAAAGAAGTAAGTCTCGTATATCTGCAAAAAAGAAATCTCTATTTGGGAACTTTTTTACTGTAAGCCTCCTATGCATTTTGTTGTTGGGAGTAGGTAGCGTTTTCTATATCAGAACTTATTATCCTGCTATTTACCAAAAAATACTAAACAAAATTACAGCTCGTAAAATAAACTCTACTTACGAAAGCAATCGTATTGAACATATCGTAAGCCTCTACTACGATAAAGTCTTCGGCATCGACCTTTCGCACTATCAAGAACGCGAAGAAATAGAATGGGATAGCCTCTACATCCGAAATAAAACTACAAAATACCCTATCCAATTTGCCATTTTTAGAGCAACAATGGGGAACGATGGAACCGATAAGAACTTTGCACACTTTTTTTCAGAAGCTAAAAAACACCAACTTATCAGAGGAGCTTACCATTACTATCGTCCAGACGAAGACCCTAAGCTACAAGCAAACTCCTACCTGAAGAATGCTCGGTTGGAAAAAGGAGATTTCTTACCCATTTTAGATATAGAACAATTGCCTAAAAAGAAATCCAAAGAACAGTTTATTAAAGATGTACAAACGTGGTTGGATATTGTTGAAAAACACTACAAACGCAAACCTATTATCTATACTTACATCAGTTTTTACGAAGATTATTTGTATCCCACTTTCAAGCAATACCCATTATGGATAGCCAATTATAATAATGTGTCAGTCCCCACCTCTGTTTTTTCTTGGCAGTTATGGCAATTCACTGAAAATGGTATTACTGCAGGAGCAAAAGTCAAAATAGATTTTAATATTTTCAATGGCGATAGTAGCGAACTGAACAAACTCTTATTGTAGTATGACAAAAAAAGAACTCAGGACACTCTATAAGCAAAAACGCAATGCCCTATCAGCTGAGGAGCGAGACCTCCTCAGCCAACAAATAGCTGAAAGGTTACTTCTTTTTCCTGATTCTTTATGGGAGTATCACACTTACCATATATTTCTCCCCATAGAACGATTAGCCGAAATAAACACAAATTATATATTGGACATACTGCGCGATAAGAATAAGCAAATAGTAGTCCCGAAAATGGATAGCAATACTCGCACGCTGTCCTCTATTCTTTTCACCAAAGATACTCAGCTCATTAATAACGCTTGGGGTATTCCTGAACCTAAACAAGGTGTTATTATAACTCCCGAAACCATAGATGTAGTATTCGTTCCTCTTCTTGCCTATGACAAATATGGCAATCGGATAGGCTATGGCGGTGGCTATTACGACCGTTTTTTGAGTGAATGCAGAGGCAATACACTCAAAATAGGACTCTCCTACTTCCCTCCTGAAAATAACTTTTATGCTTTGAGAAATGCTACTGATGTTTTTTTAGATTATACTATCACTCCTTCTGCCAATTACACACTCACAAAAAGAGAATATTGATAAATTTTTATTGAGGAAAAGTTTGCTTATATTGAACTTTTCAAAATAAAATACCATATTGTTTTGTATAATTCTAAATAAGTAGTATCTTTGCACCGTCAAATCAAAATACAAACAATATTATGAGATTAAAATTTTTAGCTCCTGCGCTTATCGCAGGAATGACGGTGCTTACTACTTCTTGTAGTAAAGACGACAATCCGACCCCTATACCTTCTACTGCTAAAGAAGTTAAAGAATTAAATGTTTCTTCACAAACAGAGTGGGTGTATTTTTCTTTTTCAGAAGGGAAACAAGTAGAGGTAACCAATCCTCGCACAAGTGATAATTGGGATATCGCTTTCAATCGTTATAACGTAAAAACTAATGGTGGTACTTCAGGTATTGGAGGCGTGGAAGTAGCCAATACAGGAAGTAAAGTCTTTAATACTGTTACTCAATACCCTGGCATAGGATATGAGAAAGACATATTAGTAACTTCTTATGGGCGTCCACAACCAGGACAAACAACTCCCACTACTACAACTATCTCAGTTAATCCTGCCATTACAGGTACAGTACAAAGCCCTGACCCTAAAGGCTTCTATAACTATAATCCTCCTACACCAGGAAGCAATACTCCTCATATTACACTTACCAAATATGTATATGTAGTAAAAACAGTAAAAGGAAAGTATGTAAAATTGCAAATTACTGAGTATACTAACGCTAAGGGTGAATTAGGTTATCTTACTTTTAAATATGATACTCTTACCTCACAAGCTCCAGTAGAAAAAGTAAACCTTACTTTTACCAAAGCAGTTGGAGAAGTACAATTAGATGCCACTGCCGATTGGCAATACTTTTCATTGGCAACAGGAGCTGTAGTAAGCGTTACCACTCCAGAAACTGATACTACTTGGGATATAGCTTTCAAAGGTTATTATGTAAAGCTCAATGGTGGTGTGAATGGTAAAGGAAAAGGAGAAGCTCTTAAAACAGAATCAAAAGATTTTGATGCTGTAAAAGAAACTGTAGTGGTAGGTTTTGAAAAAGACAAAGAAGTAACTTTTACTGGTAGAAACAGCTCTACTAAAGTAAACGTTTCACCAGTACTTACAGGAGGCTTTGGTTCTACTACAGGTACTATAAACATCAGTCCTAGCAATATAAAAAAATGGGGAGACGTTTACGCTCCTAATGAATGGG
This sequence comes from Capnocytophaga sp. oral taxon 336 str. F0502, assembly GCF_000411575.1. Lineage (NCBI taxonomy): Bacteria > Pseudomonadati > Bacteroidota > Flavobacteriia > Flavobacteriales > Flavobacteriaceae > Capnocytophaga > Capnocytophaga sp. oral taxon 336. The sequence continues at coordinate 126,651 of NZ_KE150489.1, forward strand.
TATACATTATCAAAACAGCTGATGGTAAATACGCTAAAGTGCAAGTAACTGATTTTTATAAGGAAGTAAACAGCAAAAAAGCAGCTAATTATCCTAAACTTAAATATCAATTGAGTGATACTCAAAGTAAATAATAAAGATTATGAAAGTTAGATTATTAGTATCAGTTTTAGCTATAGCTCTTACTTTTGCTTCTTGCAGTAAGGACAATGATAGCAAAGAAGAGAAAAAAATCTCAAAAGGAACACAAGTGAAGAACTTGTACACTTTCAACAAAGATAATTGGGTATACTTTTCTTTTAAAAAAGGAGTTATAACTATTCAAGATCCTGAAAATAGCTTAGATTGGGATATAGCTTTTTTTGCTCATTATATCAAAACTAATGGTGGTGTATCAGGTAAAGGAAAAGGAGGAGCCGTAAAAACTGACTCTAACAACTTTGACACTGTCACTTCTGCTCCTACTGAAGGTTACACACAAGATGTAAATGGTACAATGTCTTATGGATCTTATCCTAATCTAACAAAAAAAGAAGGTACTTTTTCCCCAATTGTATCTGGAGATTTTGAAACAAAGACAGGTTATGTTTCTCTTTCACCTAACAATATAGGAAAATGGCCAAGTGTGTATGCTCCTACAAAGTATGTTTACATAATTAAAACTGCAAAAGGAGAATATGCTAAATTTCAAGTTACCGATTTTTATAACGATGGAGCTAAACCTAACTACCTTACTTTTAGCTATCTAATTAGCAAAGATGATAAGTTTTAAGCCTAAACAATAATCACACTGAGGCTGTCTTGATATAGGCAGCCTCTTTCGTCTAAATTAAATTATCAATATGCGAAAGATTTTTATCACTGCTTTTATTTCATTATTCTACTCGCTATCTACTCTTGCTCAAAACGACAAGAAGGAAGATGAACCTATAAAACTCAATGAAATAATTGTAACGGCTACACGCGCTCAAAAGAACTTAAAAAACGTACCTATCACCGTACAAGTAGTTACCGCTGAAGATATTCGCAAATCGCAAGCTACCGACTTCCAATCGTTTTTAGAAACGGAATTTGCAGGTATTAACTTTACTTACGATGGAGGTATGCCTAATATTAATATGATGGGATTTGGAGGTAAATATGTGCTCTTTTTAATGGACGGCGAGCGTATGGCAGGAGAAACTTTTGACAATATTGACTATAATCGTATTGACTTGGATAATATTGAACGTATTGAAATCATCAAAGGGGCTTCTTCTTCTCTTTATGGCTCGAATGCGCTGGGAGGGGTGATTAATATCATTACCAAAAATGCTAAGAAACCTTTTGAAGGTAACGCGAGTTATCAGTACGAGAGCATCAAAAGTCATAAAGCGAATGTAGGCGTGGGGAGCAAGCAAAAATGGGGTAGTATCCGCCTGACATCTTTTTACAATTTCCGCGAACCTTATGTTTTGGAAGACAGCGAACCATTAACTGTTTATAAGAATGGTACAGCTGTTACCTCTGAAAAAGGAGAACTCAATATTGCAGGGTTTACTACTTATGGAGTTACCCCTAAACTTACTTTCAATTTATCACCTAAAATAGACCTTGTCCTTACACCTAACTACTACTTCAGCGAACGCAATCAAGGGACAGAATCTTCAAGAAAACTACGTGATAGATATTATAACTACACTTTATCGGCTAAATCTAACATTGCACTCACTGAGAGCAAAAAATTAAGCCTATCGGGGGCTTTTGACCGTTACGACAAGTTTAACTACTTCCCGTTATTAAAAGAAAAAGAAAAGAACTATGAAAACACTATATGGCGTGCAGGAATGCAATACAACCAATCGCTATGGGAAAAACATTCGTTAGTAGCAGGAGCAGAAATATTTTCAGATGAACTACTCAGTTTCCGCTTTGATAATACAGGTACTGAAGCTAAAGAAAACGCACAAAACTACACTGCTTTCACCCAACAAGAATGGACACTTTCTTCTGCTTTCACTTTGGTAACTGGGGCACGTATAGATTATCATTCACTTTTTAAAGAACACTTTACCTATCGTTTGTCAGGGATGTTTAAGGTAGAGCAGTTTACTTTTAGAGGAGGTTTTTCCACAGGATTCCGGTCGCCTACCTTGAAAGAACTCTACACTAATTGGTTTCACCCTTGGGGGGGTGGCTTCCAAATAATGGGTAACAAAGACCTTAAACCCGAAACCAGTAATAACCTTAACCTTTCAGTAGATTTCGACAGCAAGAAGCTGAATATTACCGCGATGACGCAACTCTCGTCGGTAAGAGATAAAATAGCCTTCCGCTGGACGGCTGCCAGCGATACTATTCGTTATGTAAATTTTAATGGCAATACTGAGATTGTAAGCTCTGAGATATCGGCGACTTATCACCCTACAAAAGCTTTCCGCTTTAAAGGTTCGTATGCGTACTACTACATTAGCAATAGCACAGGTGAAAACCGCCCGCATACCTTCACTGTAAAAGCTGAATACATTCCTAAACGTGATGCCCTCTATATTCCTAACGTTGTGTTGAGTGGCAAATACGTAAGTGCTACCCGCATTCACGATACCGATAGTAATAACAACGAGCTCTATACCTATTATGAACCATATAGTATATGGCATTTGCAACTATTCTCTAAACTTCCCTACCACCTCACCTTCACAGCAGGTATTGACAATCTTTTCGATTATGTAACTAAAACCACGAGTTTCTACTCCAGTATTTCTCCGGGGAGAACTTATCTGATAGGATTGAAGTGGACCTATTGATTTTCAAAAATAAGTTGGGTTAGAGGTAAGAATTCGTACAAATTTCATTCTGCTTTGTTTTTCCACTCAAAATAACTCCATCTTTTTTTCGAAATATATCAGAAGGATTCGGAAGGAGAAAATTAGATGAAGAGTATAAGATAAGAGGTAAATTGGGTATAGTTAGCTTATAGGAAGCTTATAGGAAGCTTATACGAATCTTGGACGATTGGTATAGAAAAGGTATATAAGTAGTTGATTTATACTATAATACAACAATGCCAAAAATGTTAAAAACAGGGTTACGAGGCGAAAGTAAGAGAAAGATAAAATCCTTTTAACACACACTTACTCGGCAGTTATTGAGAAACTCTCCTAAAAAGAGGGGGCGTAGCGATGCAAAGGTAAAGGCAAAAATAAGGTAAAAGTGGAGGAGATTAGTAATTTTTACAAATTTGTTAGTTCATAATTATTTTATACCTTTGCACCAAAACTAAAAATAAAATGATGTCAGAAGCTTCTTTTTCAGGATTTATACAGACTATCCTTATTATCATATTAGTGTTTTGGGGACTGAGAATCCTCCTGAGAATATTGGCTCCTTATATGATGCGTTTTTTCATAAACAAGGTAAGTGAAAGAATGCAAAAAGAATTCGAGCGTACCCAAAATCAGTACCAACAAAATGCTTATGGGCAAAATCGCTCAGAAGAGAAGGAAGGCAAACAAACTATTATAAATAAGAATTCTCATTCTAAAAACCCTGAAGCTACCAAGCAAGTGGGTGAGTATATAGATTACGAGGAAGTTTGATTTAAGTAAGAGATAAAAGGTAAAAAATAACCAAATGAAAAAAATAGTCCCTCACGTTGTAGTAATAGCGCTATTTGCTGTAATAGCGCTTGCTTTCTTTTATCCTGTATTACAGGGAAAAGGTATCTTCCAAAGCGATATTGTTCAGTATACCGGTATGGCGAAGGAGCGCAATGATTACCGTCAAACAGAAAACAAAGAGACATATTGGACAAACAGCGCTTTTGGTGGTATGCCTACCTATCAGTTAGGGGCACAATATCCTAATGATTTTGTAAAGCAGCTAGACAGAACGTTACGCTTTTTACCTCGTCCTGCCGATTATCTCTTCTTGTACTTTATAGGCTTTTACGTCCTACTTTTGGTGCTAAAAGTGGATTACAAGAATGCTTTCTTGGGGGCTATTGCCTTTGGTCTTTCTACTTACTTGATTATTATTTTAGGGGCAGGGCATAATGCCAAAGCACACGCCATTGCTTATTTTGCTCCTTTATTAGCGGGTATCTTATTGGTATTTCAGCGGAAATACCTTTGGGGAGGATTACTCACAGCAGTAGCGCTGGCGTTAGAAATCTGCGCTAATCACTTCCAGATGACGTATTACCTGCTTTTATTGGTATTGCTCTTAGGCGTAGGCTTCCTTTATAAAGCTATCAAAGAGAAACAACTCAAAGATTTTGCAAAAGCTATGGCAGTACTACTTGGGGCTGTAGTGGTGAGTGTACTGGCAAATGCTACTTTACTGCTCACGACTCGCGAATACGCCGATTGGAGTACCCGTAGTAAATCGACACTTACCATTACTCCTGATGGGACTCCGAAAGAGCAGAACAGCGGTCTATCAAAAGAATATATCACCGAATATAGTTATGGCATCAGTGAATCACTAAACCTTATCGTGCCTCGTCTTTTTGGAGGTTCTAACCACGAAAACTTAGGAGAAAACTCTAAGACGTATCAGTATTTGGTACAATTGGGGGTACCCCCTATGCAGGCATTACAAGAAACACAACGTTTACCCACTTACTGGGGCGACCAACCCATCGTGGCTGCCCCTGCCTATATAGGAGCTGTGGTGTTCTTCCTATTTGTCTTAGCACTTTTTGTAGTAAAAGGTAGAATTAAATGGTGGCTTTTAACGGGCTCAGTAATGGCACTCGTACTTTCGTGGGGCAAGAACTTCGGACTGCTCACTGATTTTATGATAGACTACTTTCCGTTATACAATAAGTTTAGAGCGGTATCGTCTATACAAGTAATTTTAGAACTCTGCGTGCCTATATTGGCGATAGTAGGGTTACAACAGTTCTTAAAAACACCTGAAGAGGAGCGCAAAAAATACTTGCTTTACAGTCTTTATATTTGTTTGGGGGTAATGTTATTGCTTTTCTTAGGAAAAGGATTCTTTGATTTCCAAAGCGCAAACGATGTGTATTACGGCAACAGAGAGATTGTGCAAATGATAGTGGAAGACCGCAAAAGTATTTACACTGCTGATTTGCTGAGAAGCACCGTACTTATACTACTCACGGCTTTGGCTTTGGTGCTTTATCAGTACAACAAAATTCCTCTTAGGGGAATGCAAATAGCACTCTTAGCATTGCTTTTCTTTGATTTGGGAGGAGTAGCCAAACGCTATGTAAACAAAGACAATTTTGTAGATAAATACCTAATAGAAAATCCTTTTGAGGCAACTCCTGCTGATATGGCGATTCTTCAAGACAAGAGCTATTATCGCGTATACGAACCTCAAGTGGGTATCAATGGTGCACGTACTTCGTTTTTTCACCATTCGATTGGAGGCTATCACGCAGCTAAACCCAAGCGCTTGCAAGAGCTCTTCGATTACCAAATAGCCAAAGGAAATATGGAAGTGCTCAATATGCTAAATGTGAAATATATACTTTTGCGCAACCAAGAGGGAGAAATACAACCAATGCACAACGAAGATGCCTTAGGTAATGCGTGGTTTATAAAGCAACTTAGCTTAAAAAACAGTGATAATGAGGTGATGAAAGCTTTAAAAGAGTTTCACCCTTCCGAAGAGGCTTTAGCAACGCTCAAAGATTTGAAAACAAACCTTCCATCACAATACACTGTGGATAGCACGGCTACGATTGCACTAAAACATATGCGCCCTGATGAATTAACTTACGAAAGTAACAATTCTCACGAGGGCTTTGCGGTTTTCTCGGAGATGTTCTACCCTCACGGATGGAAAGCGACTATCGATGGCAAAGAGGCGCCTATCTACCGTGTAGATTACACTTTACGAGGAATGTCTGTACCCGCAGGAAAACACGAGATACGCTTTGCTTTTGAACCCGAAGTAGTAAAAACAGGTAGTAGGTTAAGTCTTGTAGGGTGTATTTTATTGCTTTTATGGCTTGCAGGAGGTATTTTTGTACAATTTAAAAAATGAAAACACTTTTTACTACTATTGGACTACTGCTAATCAGTGTTATTCACGCTCAAGATTTTATAGGCAAAGAATGGCGCATTGATAATTTTTTAGGGGAGTTCCCTGACGTGACCGATGTGTATTTCCTAAAAACGCCTGAGAGTAAATATACTTTTGGCGACCGTATTCTCTTCAATTCAGATGGTACTTTCTCCTCCTGGTTAGTAACCGAATGTGGTAATACCTGCTCTTCTCCTACTATAGGGACTTATCAAGCGGTAGGCAAGTATTTAATCTATTCAGGTAGAGAAAATGGAAAAACGAGGGGTGAAATGTGATAGTATTCCTATAGAGCTCAATCTTAATCTCGGTAGTTATTATCTCCACAAAATCTCCAACGATGAATACTACCTCATTAAAAGTACTGGTAATTTTGCTGCCGACAAACAGAAACTAAATGACGTAGCCACTTTACTGTGCTTTATTAAAATTTATGATATACGAGGCAAATCGCCTAATCCTTCTTTCCAACTGAAAAGTGATATTCCTAAAGACGAGCGCATTGGCAAATTCGTACGCAAACTCTTTCATCTCACTACTTATGAAATCCTCAAAGGCTTCCCTGACAACCATAGTACTCATTACCTTGTAAAAGACCTTAAAACTAACACCTATTACTACCTACGAGAGGAATATTTTAGCAATAAAGTTACTGTTTACTACTTTACTGAAAAAGACTTAAAACAACGTGCTAAAGAACTGAAAAAGCAACGGTAAATAAGGAAGAAGAAAAGACAAAAGAGGTACCTAACAGAAGAAGTGAGAACCGAAGTAAAACCTAAAAAATAAATAGTTCTCAAAACTACTTTATATTAAAAAAACAAAAAGGAGCTACAATAATGTAGCTCCTTTTATTGTACCTGAGGAGGGAATCGAACCCTCACTCCGAAGAACACGAGTTTGAGTCGTGCGCGTCTACCAATTCCGCCACTCAGGCTCCTTTTTAATTCGGTTGCAAAAGTACATAAGTTTTTTAAATATACAAAAAAAACGAGTACTTTTTTACAAAATAATTTATAACAACCTATACTTCAATAGTCACTGCTTTGTTTTTTACAAGGCTACCTTCCTCAAAAAAGAAGTCTATTCTTCCCAAATTAATACCATAACAACCTACTTGATTTACCAAAGTAGTTTTTCCTCTTTTATTTGTAACCAAAGTAGGGCGAGGTAAAAAAGTATGTGTATGACCTCCTATAATTAAATCGATATAAGAGGTTTGAGCAGCAACTTTTAAATCGGAGACCTTAGGGCTATTTTTGTAATCATATCCTAAGTGAGACAGACAGAGAATTAAGTCACAATGTTCTTCATTATAAAGTTTGCGTTCCATATCTTGTGCTATCTCTATAGGGTTCAGATAAACTGTTTCGCCGTATTGTTTTTTATTTACCAAACCTTCCAATTCAACGCCCAGACCAAAAACTCCTATTTTAATACCATCTACCATATAAATTTTATAGGGGTTTGTATACCCATTGAGGAGCGTTTTACTTACATCGTAATTAGAAATGATAAAATCAAACTTGGCGTGAGGAAGCTGTGCAAAGAGCCCCTCTACCCCATTGTCAAAATCGTGATTCCCTAAGGTAGCAGCGTCGTATTTAAGCATTGACATTAGCTTAAACTCTAACTCACCTCCATAGAAATTAAAATAAGGAGTGCCTTGAAAAATATCTCCTGCATCGAAAAGCAAGGTATGAGGATTTTCTTTACGTATTTGGTCGATGAGATATGCCCTACGTGCTATTCCTCCTTTATTAGGGTTATGAGGGTCAGTAATAGGAAAAGGGTCGATGTGACTGTGTACGTCGTTCGTATGCAAAATAGTAATTTGTTTTGCGTTGCTTGGCTTCATTGATAGAGATAGACCTCCTACCCCCATTAGCAAAGATGAAGCTCCTATGTTTTTAATAAAAGTACGTCTTTTCATAATCGTATTATAGTTTATATTCAAATCGGTTATCTTTTTTAGCGTCTAATACGTCTATTTTTTTGAAATAGTCAATCAGTACATTGCGAAGTTTATAATCTGTTTCATCTACTTTCAAGGAATTTTCGAAGAAGTACATCGCATCTCCCCCATTCATTAAATAATCGGAAGTAGCAACTATATAAGTAGCTTTAGAATCGAAAGGTTTCCCATTGATATTGAAGTGAACCACCTTACCATCTTTGGTGATTTGCAAATCTATTTGCTTTGACAGAGGGTGAGGTTTTCGCTCTTTAATCAGATAGTTAAGAAGCTCTTGTACTTTCTCTCCTGACATTGTAAGTACTACTACTTTATTCTCAAAAGGCATTATATCATAAACTGAACCTACTGTAACATCACCTTTAGGCAAATCGGAACGAATACCTCCCCAGTTGAGCATTACAAAGTCGATATCCTTACCTGTACGTTTTTTGTAAAGAGGATTTACAATTTCGAAGGTAGCATCAGCCATAAAATTACCAATAGCGGTATTTAACGCTTTTTCTTTTCTATCTTTCACCAAATCGACTGGGTTTTGAGCTAAGACGGTAGACATCTCAGAGGATATGTGTTCGCGATATGGTGTGATAAAGTTTTCTATTTCAGCTTTTTGTGAAATAGTATCGGTAATAGGAATGTTTATAGCTTTTACTCTTGTAAGCTGCGTTTTAGACGAAGAGCAAGAGGCTAAAAATCCTATTGTTACAAGCAATACAAAAAAATAATGCTTCATTACATCAAACTTTTTCATAAATATATTTCTATTTTAAAAATTATTTTTACCTTTGCAATCACACGCAAAATTACAATATATTTTGGACATCGTAAAAAATTATAACATAAAAAATAAAATTCGGAAGAATTTTAAAGCCTTAGAAAGTTATAACAAAAGGTTAGACAACAACTTAGCAAAAGTTGGTTGTATTGTGGATATGGATGTAGTGAAGAATGTAGACCCCTTATTGGAGCTTATAAAATACTATTCCATTCGCCCTGAGAACTATATTGTCTTAGGATATAAGCGTGAATCAGAAGAAACTCACGCTAATGGAACTCCTTTTCTGATTGATAAGGAAATTAATTGGCAAGGAAAGATTAGGAATTACCACGCCGATAGATTAGCTGAACAAGAGTATGACTTGCTCATTAATTATTTTAGTGAGCCTAAATTGCCATTGTTACTATTGTCTTCGTCTATCAAAGCTAAATTAAGAGCTGGTTTTGAAGGAATAGGACTACAGTACAACGATATTGTGATAGCTTGTTCTCCTGCTGATGAAAAGGTTTTTGCTAATGAATTAAAAAAAATATTAGAAACCATTATTCGCAAATAAAAAAATTATGACAAAACAACTAAGAGGAACTGGTGTGGCTCTTATCACACCCTTCACAGCTGAGAAGCGGGTGGATACTAAGGCTCTCACCCGTATAGTAGAATATGTAACTGATGGTGGAGTAGATTTCATTGTAGTTTTGGGAACTACCAGCGAAGCTCCTACTCTCAGTAAGGAAGAAAAGGCTCTTGTACGAGAGACTATTATCAAGGCTAATAAAAAGCATTTGCCCTTAGTATTAGGTATTGGGGGCAATAATACCCAAAGTGTTATTGAGGAAATCAAGAGTACGGATTTAACCCCTTTTGATGCGATTCTATCTGTAACGCCTTATTACAATAAACCTTCGCAAAATGGTTTATATGCACACTTTGCAGCAATAGCCAAAGAGAGTCCTTTACCTATTATTTTATATAATGTACCTGGGCGCACAGGGGTATGTATGACCGCTGAAACCATATTGCGATTGGCTAATGACTTTAAGAATATTATAGCTGTAAAAGAAGCTTCTGGCAATTTAGTGTTAGATATGAATATCTTAAAAGATATGCCTAAACATTTCACTTTCTTATCAGGAGATGATACTACAACCCTTCCTTCAGTATATATGGGTGGTAGTGGAGCAATTTCGGTGATTGGGATTGCTTTTCCTAAGGAATTTTCTGAGATGGTACGATTAGGGTTAGACGGTAATACTTCTAAAGCTAATACATTGCAATACGAATTGTTACCTATGATGGCTTTAGCTTTTAAAGAAGGGAACCCCACAGGAATTAAAGCTATTTTGGCTGCTCAAGGCTTATGTGAGCCCTATGTGCGTTTGCCTTTGGTAGAGGCTTCGGATAGTTTAAAAGAAGAAATAAAAAAAGCTTTAAAATAAAGGGCATTAAAATAAGTGACAAATAAAAAAAGCGGTTTGAAAGTTAACTTTCAAACCGCTTTATGTCTTTCAACTGTTCGTTATCAAGATCGTAGATATCATTCTTTATAGTTGCTTCGCCTTTCTTATCTACCGATATGGTGTAGTACAGAATATTAATCATATATTTTGTATTGAGTTTTATACGATACTGATTGCGCTTATTATTGTTCATAAAGTCTTTGACTTTCTCTTCTGTCCAAGACTTTCCATCACCTTCATTCTTCAGTAGATAATAGGCTAATTGCGAAGGATTTTGCACGCGTACACAGCCGTGACTAAGTGCACGTTGCTCACGTTCGAACAAATACTTTGATGGTGTATCGTGCAAATATATACTCATATTATTATTGAGCAGGAACTTCACTAAGCCCAATGAGTTGCGCTCGGAGGGAGCTTCTACAAAATAAAAAGCACGTTTATGCACTAAAGGATTCGTCCAATCTACCTCTAAGGGGTCTATCACCTTGCCATTTTCATACATAGTATAACCTCTATTTTTGTATCTTTCGGGGTCTTCTTGCAATAGCATTTGAGGAATCATTTCCTTTCTGATAATACTCTGAGGCACAGACCACGTAGGGCGAAATTCTACTGAACGAATAGAATCAGTGAAAATGGGAGTTGAGCTTTGAGCTCGCCCTACCACTACTTTGGTTTGATATATTAATGAGTCCTTATGATATAAAAAAAGTTTATAATCAGGAATATTCACAATTATATAATCATCACCTAAATCATTATTGAAAACACGCATACGCTCCATATTGAGCCTAAGTAAATCGCGCTGGCGTGCTTTATTCATATTCAGACGATTGAGTGTTTGGATACCTAAGGAACCATCGGGAGTAAGCCCATTACTGCGCTGAAATCTTTTCAATGCCCATATAAGGGTACTATCTACTTCCTGAGGGTCGATTTTGGGAACTGACCCAAAGCCTTTTTTAGCTAAGGCATTGCGCAAGCTCTCGACCTCAGGATCAGTATATCCGTAAACAAAGTTTTTAGGGTCTGAAAATTTAATAACACGAATAGTGTCAAGAGGCTGATTTTTGAGTTGTATATACTTATATTTCATTCGTCTATACTGTTCTCCTTTGGGATAAAGACTTGCTAATTTTGCTTCTAAATCATCGTTATCTCCCAAATGTAAGAGCATATCAATATTCCGATATTTATATTTTGGTTTTATCCACGTGTGTTTTCCATAGGCTCTTTTAGAAAAGCGACCAGAGGTAAGGTGCTTGGCAAAAAGCAAAAAAGAGGCGGTAATTTGTTTATCTAAATAAGCCTTATAATCATTAGGGAGTTTATATTTATAGGCACTATCTACCACTTTTTTCAAAGCAGAACGCCTATAAGTTTCGGGGTTTAGACCATCTTCTTCAATACATTTTAAAGCATCTATATATTGCGAAAAGATGCGAGAAGGGATATCTTCGAAGAGCCAACGAGTTTTTCCTCCATTTTCTGTATAATAACTATGGGTTTCGGACTGTATTCCTTTTTTATAAGTAGCATCAAGAACTGTAAGATTTTCGAATGAAGTTACAGAGGTATCTACTGCAATAGTAAGAGCCTCAGTATAAACCTCTTTACCAACCTCATTTAATGAAGAATTGGGGTGAGAAGTAGTGGGAGTAGTTTTTCTACAGCTTTGTAAGGTGATAAAAATAGCTATTAAAACTGCAATTTTTATCTTTAAATCAATATGAATCATATTAAAAACATATTTTGGGTGCAAAGATAAGGATAATTAGGGAATTAGCAAATGTGAAAATTAGGAAATTAGTAAATGTGAAAATTAGCAGATTAGCAAATTTGGGAATTAGCAAATGATGGGGAGAGATTTAAATAGTTATTTGATTGGTCGGAATGAGGTAGAACTTTCGGAAGTAAACGAAAAATACCAGAAGTACACTGAGGGTAATTTTGAAGAGAAAAGGCTATTAGGAGGGTATGCTTAGCTTATAGGAAGCTTATACGAATCTTGGACGATTGGTATAGAAAGGGTATATAAGTGATTGATTAATAATATGATACACCAACGCAAAAAATGCTAAAAACGGGGTTACGAGGCGAAAGAAAAGGTAAGGTGAGATATTGGAGAAATATGGAGGAACTCTAAAAAACTCGGAGGTAAAATATGCTTAACTTATAGAAATCTTATACGGAATCTTGTACGATTATTATAGAACAGCCTTTTAAACTTCTATAAAATAAGGAGTTATATTATAGAAAAACACCTTATTAACCGTATCAATACACTTTTTTAGCTGTTTAGTTTTTAGTTTCCACTTTTTTTCAGTACCTTTGCACAACTTTTTAAAATAGACAAAAATGTTTGATAATTTAAGTGATAAATTAGAGAAAGCCCTACATAACTTAAAGGGACACGGTAAGATTACCGAAATAAACGTAGCTGAAACACTGAAAGAAGTGCGTCGCGCTTTGCTTGATGCCGACGTGAATTATAAGATAGCCAAAGATTTTACCAATAACGTAAAAGAAAAAGCCTTAGGACAACAAGTGCTCACTACCCTACAACCAGGGCAGTTAATGGTGAAGATTGTAAAAGATGAGCTCACCCAGCTAATGGGAGGAGATGCTGCTGGGGTGAACCTATCGGGGAATCCCACTGTTATATTGATGTCGGGGTTACAAGGTTCTGGTAAGACTACTTTCTCAGGGAAATTGGCTAACTACCTCAAAAATAAAAGAAATAAAAAACCTTTGCTCGTAGCGTGCGACGTGTATCGTCCTGCTGCGATAGACCAATTACATATTGTAGGAGAACAGGTGGGGGTACCTGTTTTTTCGGATAAAGGGAACAATAACCCTGTGGATATTGCCAAAAAAGGGGTGCAATACGCCAAAGAAAACCACTTGAACGTGGTGATTGTGGATACCGCAGGTCGGTTGGCAGTAGACGAGCAAATGATGACTGAAATATCGAATATCCACAAAGCACTCAACCCACAAGAAACCCTTTTTGTAGTAGATGCGATGACGGGGCAAGATGCTGTAAACACGGCTAAAGCCTTCAACGATGTGCTCAACTTCGATGGGGTTATCCTTACCAAACTCGACGGGGACACCCGCGGTGGGGCGGCTATCACTATTAAATCGGTAGTGAATAAACCTATCAAATTCGTAGGTACGGGCGAGAAAATGGACGCTATTGATGTGTTTTATCCCGACCGTATGGCTGACCGTATTCTCGGTATGGGCGACGTGGTATCATTAGTAGAACGCGCTCAAGAGCAGTTTGACGAAGAGCAAGCGCGCAAATTGCAAAAGAAAATTGCAAAAAACCAATTTGGATTTGACGACTTTCTCGAACAAATACAGCAAATTAAGCGTATGGGTAGTATGAAAGACCTCCTTGGTATGCTCCCCGGTGTAGGGAAAGCAGTGAAAGACCTCGATATCAAAGACGACGCTTTCAAGCATATCGAAGCAATTATCCATTCGATGACTCCAAAAGAGCGCAATACGCCTGCTATCATAGATTTAAACCGCAAAAAACGAATTGCCAAGGGTAGCGGTCGCGATATTCAAGAGGTAAACCAACTAATGAAACAGTTCGAGCAAATGAGCAAGATGATGAAAATGATGCAAGGTGGCGGTGGCAGAAAGATGATGCAGATGATGCAGGGAATGAGAGGTTAGATAAAAGGTAAAAGGTAAAAAATACAAATATGTTACAAGAATTCATTGAAACTGTAGTAAAGAACAAAGAAGTGTTTTACCTAGAAGTAGACGAATCGTTTGCTATGTGTGGTTCGCAAGCCTTCTACATTGAGGAAACCAAAGAAGCTATTCCTGTAGCCCTCTTTTGGGAAGACGAAGAGAAAGCAGTAGCTTGTAAATCCGACGAATGGGCTAAGGGAATTGTAAAATCGGCTACCTTAGAAGAGTTTATTGAGATATGCTTTGGAATGCAAGTAGAAACAATGGCAGTGGGTATTGGGTTCAACGCTGATTTATCAGGAGGAGAAGAACTCGTTCCTGTTGATTTGATAAAAGCATTGATAAAAGAAATTGACAGAACAAAAACTGCGGTTACTTTTAGTGACTCGTTCGAATCATTAGCCCAAGTAAAACAACTTTTGAACCAAATAGAGCTTGACATCACCGATGAAAAAGCTCTTTAACCACTAAAAACACAATCAGTAATGACTATCTTAGACGGAAAAAAGACTTCAGAAGCCCTCAAACAAGAAATTGCTGAGGAAGTAAAGCAACTAAAAGCTGAGGGAAAGAAAGTACCACATTTGGCTGCCGTATTGGTAGGCGACGATGGGGCGAGTCTTACCTACGTGGGGGGTAAGGTGAAAGCTTGCGAACAAGTAGGCTTTGAGTCTACTTTAGTAAAACTCCCTGCTAACATCAGTGAAGAGGCGTTACTGCAAGAAATTGAAAAGTTAAACGCTAATTCTGAAATTGACGGCTATATAGTACAATTACCACTACCTAAACACATCGACGAGCAGAAAATACTTTTAGCCATAGACCCTACAAAAGATGTAGACGGCTTTCACCCTGCTAACTTCGGTAGAATGGCACTGGATATGGAGGCTTTTATTCCTGCTACACCTTTCGGTATTATGGAGTTGCTGAAACGCTACGAAGTGCCTACCAAAGGCAAACACGTGGTAGTAGTAGGACGCTCACACATCGTAGGTCGCCCCATCAGCATATTGCTCAGCCAAAAGGGAGCACAAGGCAACGCTACCGTTACACTTACTCACAGCCATACCCCTAACCTCGCTGAGCTTACACGTCAGGCAGATATTGTGGTAATGGCATTAGGTATTCCAGAATTTCTAAAAGGCGATATGGTAAAAGAAGGCGTAACCGTGATAGACGTAGGAATTACACGCCTGAAAGATGATAGCACCCATAAAGGTTATCGCATAGTAGGCGATGTAGCTTTCGATGAAGTAAAAGAAAAAGCGAGCTACATTACTCCTGTACCAGGGGGCGTAGGTCCTATGACCATAGCAATGCTCTTGAAAAATACTTTATTAGCTTATAAATGGTATCGATGAAAATAAAAGAATCTAAATATTATCACCCTGTAAACCTCTTGCAGATAGACTCCGATGACCACGTAGAGGTGTACGATAAATACAAACTTCTGACTTTCAGCAACCCGTACCGTTGTTTGTTAGACGACTTGATGGCAAGAATTTATATAGGAGGAGAGGATTTGGTTATCCAACGAGACAAACTGAAACACTTTGTGAAATGTACTGACTATTACACCATAGAATACGCCTCCAAACAAAATGAGCTATACGAATCGGAAGAATGCTATTTTCACCCAGAGCTCGAAATCTTTTTGGTAATAGACAAAAATCTCTCGAATGAGTACGATAACCAGATTTTTGAAGACGGATTATACAAAGTAAATTCAGTATACTACCAAAACGACAATCCAAAGGCTAAAGAACACCTCAACACCTTGTTTTCAGAATATATAGAGAAGTATATCTCTAAAGAATCTAAGGTTTCTATACTACTAAAAACGCAAATAGGATTAGAAATCAAAACTCATAGCATCAAGCCTTACCGCATAGATTTTGAAACGATGTACAACAATGATTTCTTCGAAGTACATACTCGAGTGAAAAATGCGCTAACGAATGACAACAAGGGCGTGGTACTATTTCACGGGATTGCTGGTTCGGGGAAGACAAATTACATCAAATGGCTTACGAGTCAAATCCCGAATAAAAAATTTATCTTTGTACCTACTACAATGATAGGGTCGCTCACCGATCCTGCTTTTATTAGTTTGCTCATAGGCAATAAGAACTCTGTATTGGTACTCGAAGATTGTGAGAACTATATAGCTGAACGCACCGCTTTCAACAGTAATACCGATGTAGTATCGTCTATCCTCAATATAGCTGACGGTATGCTTTCTGATGTATTAGAATGCCAACTGATATGCACGTTTAACTCCGATATTTCTAAGATAGACTCGGCATTATTGCGCAAAGGCAGATTGATAGCCGAGTATAAGTTTAAAGAGCTAACTGTTGAGAAGTGCAATAAGTATTTGCAATCTACCGATAGAGATTTTAGAGTAGATAAGCCTTACTCATTAGCAGAACTGACCAATATAGACATAAAGGAACTCAAAGAACAAGACAAGCAAACTAAAATAGGTTTCAAATAAATGATACGTGTATTTCTGACTTTTCTCTTCTTCTCGATAACTTTTGCCCAAGAAACAGGTAACCGAATGTCTTTGCTTTTTATGGGGGATATAATGGGGCACGTGCCACAAATAGAAGGAGCTTACGATATTGAAACGAAGCAATACAATTATATGCCTGTATTTGACAAAATCAAGCATAAGTTTGCGCAGGTAGATTTTGCTATTGCTAATTTGGAAGTAACTTTGGCAGGGGAACCTTATACAGGTTACCCTCAGTTTTCGTCGCCCGATGCTTTAGCAGTTGCTTGTAGAGATAGCGGAATAGATGTATTGGTAACTGCCAATAATCACACTTGCGATAGAGGCAAAAAGGGAATTATCCGTACTTTAGACGTACTCGACTCTCTGAAAATAGCTCATACAGGAACCTTTCGCAACAAAGCAGACTTTGAGAAACATAATTTATTGGTGCTTTCCAAAAATGGGATTTCAGTGGGAATACTCAACTATACTTATGGTACTAATGGTTTACCCGTTCCTGAACCTACCATCGTAAATAAAATAAATCTCAACCTAATGAAGCAGGATATTGAGAAAGCTAAAAAAGTAAATCTTGATAAACTGATAGTAGTGATACACTGGGGGATAGAATACCAGCAAAAGCAAAACAAAAAACAGGAAGAAATAGCACAATTTCTTTTTGACAACGGAGTAAACATTATTATAGGAAGTCACCCACACGTCTTACAACCTATGTATTACTATCCGCAAACGGGACTTCATAAGGAACAGATGGTAGTTTATTCACTGGGTAATTTTGTATCTAACCAACGCAAAAGCTCAACAGACGGAGGTGCGATGGTAGAGCTGACCTTCTTCAAAGATGCTTATGGCACTCATATCCTTGATAAAGGATATTATTTAGTTTGGGTAAATCGCACTCCAAAAACTAATAAGAAATATCTTTTTGAAATATTACCTTGCAAAGAATACGAAACTACTCACTACAAAGACCTTACTGAGAGTGTTAAGGATAGTATGAATATCTTTATAAACAACTCTCGAAAGTTATTCAAATCTAATATTTTAGTTAAAGAGAAACTATAGCTTATTACAACATTTCTTTTATGTATCAGCTTTAGAAAATAAATAAAGGCTTTCTAATGATTATTATTTAGATAGCCTTTTCTTCTATATTACTTTTATAGCTACTTAGCTTTTATCATACGATCATTTCCAAAAAGGTCTTGACGTAAAGTTATCTCAGTAAAATGCTTCTGTTCTAATAATGTTTGTATTTCTTGCCCTAAATACTGATTAATTTCAAAGAAAAGACTCCCATTAGGGTTTAGACTTTGCTGAGCAAGAGTAGCTATTTTATCGTAAAATAATAATGGATTATTATCAGGGACAAAGAGTGCTAAATGAGGCTCATATTCTAAAACATTATGGCGTATCTCTTTCTTTTCTAACTCACGTACGTAGGGCGGATTAGAGATAATAATATCATATTTATCAGGAAGAGTTTCTATTCGCAAGATATCTTGTTGTAAAAAATGAGTAACTACACTGTTTAATTCAGCATTACGCTTAGCTACTTTCAAAGCTCCTTCTGAGACATCTATAGCTGTTACTACGGCATTAGGAAAAGCTTTAGCAAGTGAAATAGCAATACAGCCACTGCCTGTCCCTACATCTAATATTTTGATTTTCTCGCTTTTGTCAGGATATTCTTGAAGTACCCAATCCACTAACTCTTCTGTTTCTGGTCGAGGTATCAATACATTTTCATTTACGAAAAAACGATTAGAGAAGAACTCAGTTTCACCCAAAATATACTGTATGGGTTTAGCTGTCTGTAATTCTCTAATCGCTTGCAAAATAGGTTGTGCTATATCTTCAGTAAGTAAAGTATCAGAATTTGCTAATATTGTAGCTTTACTGTACTTCCCATAATGCTCCAAAAGAATAAAGTAAAACGCATTTATTTCACTCTTAGGATAAAGTGTTTCTAATTTATGATGTATATACTCTCTTAGCTCACTAAAAGTCATTAGTTCACACGAATTTGTTGTCCTACTTTTAGGTTACTACTAGTCACATCATCAAAATTATTAAGCTTCATCAATTGTTGTACAGGTACTTGTTGCTCCCGTGCTATTTTATAAAGAGTATCACCTGTTTGTACTTGATAATAGACTTCAGCAATAGCCTCTTTTTCAATGGTCGTAGTATCAATAGTATTAGTAGGTTTAACGATTGTTTTTGTTACAGTGGGTTTAGACACCGATTTAATGGCTGTAGCTGGTTTAGATACTTCTTTTTTAGGGGTTGAAACAGTTGCTACTTGGGTATTAGAAGAAGTTATATCTCCTCCTTTAGCTGCTATTACTTGATTGTCATACTGATGTAATTCAAACTTTTTGATAAGAGCTATCAATTTCTTTGCATAAGTAGGGTCAGTGGCATAGCCTGCTTTTCTGAGCCCGTGTGCCCAACCTTCATAATCTGTAGGACTAAGGTCAAACAGTGCTTTATAACGATTGCGATTTACAAGAAATTGTGAATGGTCTTCAAACGATTCGTATGCATATCTATATTTGCGAAAACACTCGCTCTTCTCATCGTCGTCGTGGGTAATAGTCTTACCGTCCCAAGTAGCGTGACATTTAATACCAAAGTGGTTATTACCATAACGTGCCAAGCGTCCTTGCCCCGAGCCACTTTCTAAAATGCCTTGTGCCAAAGTAATACTCGCAGGAATATTGTAACGTTGCATCTCTACCATTGCAATATCCTTATAATCCTGAATATACTTTTGGGTAACGGCTGTCGTAACTTGTACCGCAGGAGTTATCTCGTGAAAGCTGTCTTCTGAGACATCTCTACGATTGTGTTTTGAATCAGCTAAAGCCTTATTTCTTTGGGCTATCTCCGAATGTGTAGGCTTTTTCATCTCCACTCTCGGTGTCGGCTTTTGTCCTCGATAGATTACCGAATGAGAATTTCTCCCTTTCCTGTAAGGCTGATCAGAGCACGATGATATTATAAAGAGAATTAGCAATAGCAAACTAAATCTTTTCATCATAATTCAATATACTTTTATGTTTTTTAATTCGTTCGTTGTTAAAACCTTTAATCCCTTGCAAACCACCAGTATGAATGGCTAATATACGGGTATTAGGTGCAAAATATCCCTGCTTTGTGAGGGCAAAGATAGCAAAAATCATCTTACCTACATATATTGGGTCTAATAAAATTTTCGTCTGACTGTTAAAATCATTTAAAAAATCTACTAATTCATCAGTTACTTTAGCATAACCACCAAAGTGATAATCGTGCACTAATTCCCAATTGTTTTTGGTTGTATATTGTTTGATTACCTCACTTAAAAACGCTCCTCTCAAAGCTGGAAAACCAATGACTTTCTGATGATTAGCACTTGCATTGATGAGCCCTGAAATCGTCCCACCTGTTCCTACGGCACTGCATATCACATCAAAAGCGTTGTCCTCAGGAGTAAGAATTTCTTCACACCCCTTCACTGCCAGCTCGTTAGTACCTCCTTCAGGGGCTATATAGATGTTTTGCCCATACCGTTTCCTAAGATTTTCCAGGAACTCTGGCGTGTGTTTTCGTCGGTAAGCCTCTCTTGTAACAAAATAAAAATCCATACCACAAGATTTAGCAAACTTTAACGTAGGATTAACATCTATTTTAGAACCTAACTCATCGCCACGAATCACACCTATGGTTTTCAAACCTACTATTTGTCCCGCAGCTGCTGTCGCAGCAATATAATTGGAATAAGCTCCTCCAAAAGTGAGAATTGTATCCTTTCCTTCCTGTTGGGCTTGTGCTATGTTGTACTTGAGCTTTCTTAGCTTGTTCCCTGATACAAAAGGGTGGTTTTTGTCCTCTCGCTTTATTGTAAGAGTAATCCCATCAGGCAACGGGACATTCACGGGTTCGTTTTCTATATGTAAGTTATTGAATAATAAAGACTGCATAGTTATTCATATCTCAACGCTTCTACAGGATCTAATTTCGAGGCTTTTACTGCCGGATACAATCCTGATATTACCGCTACTATAAGAGCTATACATATAGCAATAATAATAACACCCCACGGAATGGTAAAATCAAACTTAACGGCTTTAGATATCAAATATCCTAAACTGATACCTAATACAATACCCGTAAGAGCTCCCAATTGAGCTATTATTAGGGTCTCGGTAAAGAACTGTAAGGTAATAGATTTGCGTTTAGCTCCCAACGCTTTGCGAATGCCTATCTCCTTAGTGCGCTCGGTTACCGAAACGAGCATAATGTTCAATAGGGCGATTGAAGACCCCAAGATGGTAATAAGCCCAATCACAAAACCAGCAACAGAAAGGGTACCCGTAATACTGCCTATGCGTTGCAATAGGTCGTCACTGCGTTCTATCCCAAAATTATTTTCTTGTAAAGGTGCTAAGCCTCTCAGGTTACGCATCACTATGGTAGCATCATCTATAAGTCCGTCCAACTGGTCTTTGCTCTGAGCACTTATTTTGAGTTGAAAATTAGGATTATCTATGAGGAAAATACTGCGTGCAATACCTAAGGGAATCAACACTTGAAAGTTTTCGTAATTGCCAAAGGAGGAACTTTGTTCTTTAAGTATACCTATGACTTTGAACTTATAACCACGTACCGAAATACTCTTTCCTAATGGATTTACATCTTTGAGTAGTGTTTTCTTAAAATCCGGTCCTATCACGCACACATAGCTATTGTTCTGTATATCGAAATCGCTAAAATTGTGTCCCTCTTCCACTTCTAACCCCGAATTGCCAACGTAGTATTCATCTACGCCTATCACTACGGCTAATGGGTCAGTTTTTTTGTTCTCGTACTTCACCTCAGCTGAGGAGGCAACATTCATAGAAATACTCGTTTTTGCAAACGGATTATCTAACTGTTGTTTAAACGCTACTGCTTCTTGATAGGTAATTAAAGGGTGTGGCTTTTGGGTGGTACCACTCCCCTCAGCTCGCTGACTGTATTGATACCTTGTAATCGAAAAAGTATTAGCTCCCATACTCGAGAAATTACCTTCAAGCGTATTGCGCAAAGCAGTAATCACACTCAGGATTCCTACCAATGCCGTAATGCCAATAGCGATGATGAGCACGGTGAGAATTGTGCGCAATAGTTGCCCTCTGATACTGTCAAGAGCTATTTTTATATTTTCACGAATTACAATCCACACGGTTTATAACAAATGCTTATGAGCGCGGTAAGATGAACGTACTAACGCTCCACTTTCCACGTGACGAAAACCTAATGATAAGCCTATTTCTTTGTACTTGGCAAACTGTTCAGGAGTGACAAAATTCTTTACAGGAAGGTGCTGTTTCGAAGGTTGCAAATACTGACCGATAGTCACAATATCTACTTTTGCCTCTTTAAGGTCGTGCAAGGTTTCTATCACCTCTTCCTCAGTTTCTCCAAGTCCTAACATAATCCCCGATTTAGTACGGTTCGCTCCATTTTCCTTTAAGTAACGCAACACACCCAAACTTCGGTCGTATTTAGCTTGTATACGCACTTCACGAGTCAATCGGCGTACCGTCTCCATATTGTGCGAAATGATTTCAGGTGCAGCTTTCAGTATACGGTTTAAGTTGCGTTCTACTCCCTGAAAATCAGGAATCAAGGTCTCCATTGTGGTATTAGGGGTCATTCGGCGCACGGCTCTCACCGTCTCAGCCCATATAATGCTTCCCATATCCTTTAAATCATCTCGGTCTACCGAGGTCAGTACTGCGTGCCTAATGTTCATCAGTTTGATAGAACGTGCCACCTTTTCAGGTTCTTCCCAATCCAAACTTTCAGGTCGCCCTGTTTTTACGCCACAAAAGCCGCACGAGCGCGTACAGATATTCCCTAATATCATAAAAGTAGCAGTGCCTTCTCCCCAACATTCTCCCATATTGGGGCAACTACCCGAAGTACAAATTGTGTGAAGGTTATATCTGTCCACCACACTCCTCAGTTCAGTATACTTTTTACCTGTGGGTAATTTTACCCGTATCCACTCTGGTTTATTGCTCTTTAAGGTAGTAGTGGTAGTGGTTTCTATTTCATCTACAGCAAGTGTTTCTGCATTCATTATTTTTTAATGTTCTATATAATTTTTTACAAAGATACTACAAAATTGATGATTACAAAAGTTTTTAAACCGAAAAAATATCTATCCCCTATCAGAAGTACTGATTATAAGTGAAGCACAGAAAGCTATTTCTTATATCTAACCCAAGTTTTACTAAGGTAAAAGCCTATTTTTTTCTTATATGAGAAAAGGCTAAAAAAGAAACAAACGTTCTATTTTAGCCTTAAAAATAATTTTATCAACATTCTGACTTTGGCGGAGAGAGAGGGATTCGAACCCCCGGAGGTGTTACCCTCAACGGTTTTCAAGACCGCCGCATTCAACCGCTCTGCCATCTCTCCAAGTGCACAATCACAATTGTTTTCTCAATTATGCGGGTGCAAAGGTACAACTATTTTTATTATCTGCAAATTTTAAAAGCAAAAAATTAGATATTTTTTCTCTTCTATTTATAATTTATTGTTTTACAGATATGAACTATATTGCCTTTGTAAAAAACTAATTGTTCATCGTTGCCAAAAACTCTTCGTTATTGCGCGTTAGCTTAATTTGCTTTTCCATAAATTCCATCGCCTCTATCGGGTTCATTTCTGCCAAATACTTGCGCAATACCCAAGTGCGATTAAGCGTATTTTCATCAAGCAACAAGTCATCTCTACGAGTAGACGAAGCTATTAGGTCAATAGCTGGGAAAATACGACGGTTCGAGATACGTCTATCCAATTGTAACTCCATATTACCCGTTCCTTTAAATTCCTCAAAAATTACCTCGTCCATCTTTGATCCTGTCTCGGTAAGAGCCGTAGCTATGATAGAAAGAGAGCCACCGTTTTCAATATTACGTGCTGCTCCGAAAAAGCGTTTAGGTTTGTGTAAAGCGTTAGCATCTACTCCACCGGTAAGCACTTTCCCCGAAGCTGGTTGCACTGTGTTATAAGCGCGAGCCAAACGGGTGATAGAGTCCAACAATATAACCACATCGTGACCACATTCTACCAATCGTTTTGCTTTTTCAAGTACGATATTAGCTATTTTCACGTGTTCGGCAGCTTCCTTATCAAAAGTCGAAGAGATAATCTCTCCTCGCACACTGCGTTGCATATCAGTTACCTCCTCAGGTCGCTCATCAATCAAGAGTACCATTAGGTACACTTCGGGGTGATTTTTGCTAATGGCATTCGCAATATCTTTTAAAAGCATTGTTTTACCCGTCTTAGGTTGTGCCACTATCATACCGCGTTGCCCTTTCCCAATAGGAGCAAAAAGGTCTATCAAGCGAGTAGAAACAGTAGATCCTTTGCCTGCCAACTCAAATTTTACATCAGGAAAAAGAGGCGTAAGATGTTCAAATAGTACTCGGTCACGCACCACTTGGGGGTCAAGTCCGTTTATCTTTATAACTTTTAGTAGCGGATAATACTTTTCGCCATCTTTAGGCGGACGCACTTCTCCATATACAGTATCTCCTGTTTGCAAGCCAAAAAGTCGGATTTGTGAAGAAGATACGTAAATATCATCAGGTGAAGCTAAATAGTTATAGTCCGAAGAACGCAAGAAACCATAACCGTCAGAAGTGATTTCTAAAACCCCTTCACAGTCTACCACGCTGTCAAATTCAAAATCGGGGGCGCGATAACGGTTTTTCTTTTCTTTATCAAAATTCTCATTATTAACAATAGTATTGCCATTGTTCACATTTTGATTGTAATTACCATTATTGCCATTGCCATTTTGTACAGGGGAACTGTAGTTTTTTGTTGGGATAGCATTATTCTGATGATTGTTAGAAACGACAGAAGTAGTGTTTTTCTTCTGATACGTTTTAGATTCATCTGCCGAAGAAGCCTTTTTAACGGGAGGTGTTTTTGAAGTCTTTTCTTGTTTAGAACTACCTACTTTTTGAGGTATTTCTATTTTCTTTTTACGACTGTTTTTTTTGGGTTCAGTTGTGTTCTCAGTTGTAATAATAGGAGAATTGTCTTTTTGAACTTCTTCTTTTTTGTTGGGGAGTCCTTTTTTTTGATTTTTTAGAATTAGGTCTATGAGTTCAGGCTTATTTACATACCGATATTTAGGTATATCCAAACGTTTTGCTATTTCCTGTAACTCAGGTAGCTTTTTAGATTTTAACTCTACAATGTTAAGCATTTTGAATAGTTATTATTAAAGTAAGTGATTTTTTTCAGTAGTCAAGATAAGTGAAATTCCTCTTTTTATATAGTTAAGATGGGATATTATTGAAAGTGTTTTTTTTAATCAGAGGTACTGAAATCGGGTGCAAAGATATAAAACATTTGACAATTAGCAAATCATTTTCATTTTTTTATTCTTTATTAAACAAAAAAGAATCCTCCTTACCCCCGTCTTAGTTTTCCTATAAGCTTTGTATAAGCTAACCTTATCTTAAAAACACCTTCATACTTACTCCGATATTCTTCATTTCCCTCCAAAAAGTTCGAATGACTTAGCCAAAGTTATGCTTCATTATTGGCATTATTATTTTTTTGTAGTATCAAAAAAAGAATGTATTTTTGCCTCATAAAGAAGTAACTATGAAAGAACGTAACCCTCTTATCGATGTGCTCAAAGGTTTTGCTATCATCTTGGTAGTGATAGGACACGCTTCGCAATGGTTTTCGGGCGATGACCGCACCAATCCCTTGTATGTAACCATTTACGCTTTCCATATGCCCCTTTTTATGTTTCTTTCAGGCTATGTAAACTTCAATATTCGTGGCGAACTGAACCTCAGCAAACGCTTTCAGGTGTTGGTGATTCCTTTCTTCGTCTGGTTTTTAATTTCTGCCACCTATCACGGTTATATCCTCGATATAGAAAAAGTATGGGAACATCTTTGCGTGCTTATTTATAAACCCACACAAGGAATGTGGTTCTTGTGGTTGCTATTTTGGGAGTGTGCCTTGCTCTACCTGGCTTTGAAGATTAATAAACATCGTGAAATATGGGTAATGATAGGTCTCTGGAGCATTCTCATCTTCTTGCATCGAGTTACAGGAGCACAACCTATCTTTTATGGATTGCCCGAATTGTGTTGGTATTTCATCTATTTTTCATTAGGTTACGCCACACACAAGTACAAACCTCAAGCACTGAAAGTTCTGCGCCCTATGGGTTGGGTGAGCCTTATTGCCTTTCCGCTCCTATTGCTCTTTCCTGTCGATAAAGCTCATTACATACTCCACTCTCTCCGTTTGTATGCTTTGGCACTTACGGGTATCGCTGCTTCTTATGTTTTATGGGAATGGTGCTGCCGTTCTGAAAATAAGGCAACACAATGTTTGAAGTATTTAGGAGGCATTTCTTTAGAAATATATGTCACCCACTATTATATGCGTTTCTTAGTAGTTTACATCAAAGAATATATAAGCGATAATTTCTATTTGAACGTAGCTATATTTACCGTTTTAGCCATCATCGCTTGCGATATAATACAACGATTGGTACAGCGCATAAAATGGCTAAGAAGAATACTCTACGGTAGATTTTAAATAGGTGAAAAACTCTTAACTTTTCACTTCTCCATTTCTTTTTCTGCCTTGCGAGCTTCTTCTATATAGTTTTTGAACTCTTTGCCGTATTTAGAATTGGCAACCTCTTTATTGAGTTTTCCATAAATAGAATCTAAGTATTTTACGCGAGTATTGGGGGCATCAACCAATACCACATAAGGGGTGATATACGAATCGGGGTGCGTGAGGGCATAGTTCAGCACAAAGAGGTGACGACGGAAGTTATTTTTCTCCGATGCTGCATTCAGCGAGTCGGCTAAGGTAGTATTACCCGCCTTAAAAGCATTCACTTGCTGTTCGAGGAGTTCAGCATTGCGCATTCCGAACTGTCGCATAGTGTGGGCATACTCTCCATAATCCTTTTGCGATTGTGAACCACTGATATTGGCTTTCACTTCAAACATATCATAAGAACTGTTGATAGTAATCAGCTTAGGTTCACCAAAGAACATTAGGCGGTCACCGAGGTCGGTACCTGCTTGTTTTTTTAAATCGAGGTAAATAAAAAACACTTCAGGACTCTCTAAATGTCGCTTGAAGGTAAACTTACCATTGCCATTGGCTACTACCGAATCGATATTGGTGAGCTTATCGTTTACGAATTGTTGTAGGTAGATAGTACCTACTTTCAATCCGTCGATATTTCCTTCCACAATCATTGTGTTCTTGTCTTCCTTGTCGCAAGCTATCATCAATAGTGCGGACATTGCCATTACTATTCTTTTCATTATAATTTAGTTATTAATCATTATTACATTTGTGTTTCTACTCTTCATCAATTGATAATTATGTGTCACACTTTCGTTTCTATTCTTCATCAATTGATAATTCTTCGTTACATTTCGTTTCTGCTTGCTATCAACTGATAATTGCTCGTCACACTTTGTTTTCAATTCATTTTCTATAGAAAATTATCTCCCGCAGTTTGGGGAAGGTCGCGTTCTATAAAATTTTGTCTCCCACAGCTTGGGGAAAGTCGTGTTCTGTAGAATTTTGTCTCCCACAGCTTGGGGAA
>NZ_KE150489.1:153801-160823 GCF_000411575.1 Capnocytophaga sp. oral taxon 336 str. F0502
ACAGCTTGGGGAAAGTCGTGTTCTGTAGAATTTTGTCTCCCACAGCTTGGGGAAGGTCGTGTTCTGTAGAATTTTGTCTCCCACAGCTTGGGGAAGGTCGTGTTCCGCAGAATTTTACTCAAAACACTTTTTTCCTATTTTTCAACAGAAATTACCGATTTCATTGTTTGTGTTTTGTTCTGTGTTTCCTCATATTCTTTTTCGGGCACAGAGTCTTTAGTAATTCCTCCTCCCACATATAGGTAAGTTTGCTCTCGTTCTATCTGCATACAACGCAAATTCACATAGAATGCTTGGTTATTGTTGGACACCCAGCCACAATAGCCTGTGTAATATTGCCTTTTATAAAGTTCGTTTTCTATAATAAAGGTGCGAGCTTCCTCAGTAGGATAACCACAGACGGCTGGTGTAGGGTGCAGACGTTTTATTAACTCATATACTTTATCAGGAGCTATCTTCCCTTTTATTTTAGTACATAAATGCATCAAACTACCTGCTTGCACAGTTTGAACTGCTGAAACTTCAAGTTCATTAACATAATCTTGTAACTGTTGCACGATGGTATCAGTAACTATTTGCTGTTCTTCTTTTTCCTTAGTATGCCAATGCATCTCACCTTCTTTAAAAGGTTGTGTACCTGCCAATGCCATTGTGCAAAAATCTTCGCCATTACTGCGGAAGAGCGTTTCGGGCGTAGCAGCCATCCAAGTTCCTACTTTTGGGTGATAAAACAAATAGCAAAATGCCGAAGGGTATCGTGTTACCATATTGGCAAAGCTCTTAAACGGATTTACCACTTCTTTGATAGTTATCTTGCGCGAAAGAACCACTTTCTCAAAATGACCTCTGTGTATCTCATCAATAGCTTTGGTTACTAAATCTATGTGCTTTTGTTTTTCAGCTTCGGTATCTTCTAAAATATCAATATTAGTATTTTCTACAATCCATTGTATAGGCAAATGGCTTACGGTAACTTTGTTAGCAGTGATAATAACAGCAGGTTCGTTAGCATCGAAAGGAGCGAAAACAAATCCCTCTTGTTCTTCTTTATCAGTGTTAAAAAAATGAAGTGTATCATCTTCTTGTTCCAACAATATTACTGAAGTGTGATAAGGGGGCTTGTAGCACACAAAAGGTAAGTGTTCAGCATATTTGTGCTGTACTTGTTTAAAAAGTTCTTCAAACGAAATATAATCTTCAGTTTCTATTTTCATAAGTTAAATCACATAACAGCTTATATGGTTTGTGTATCGTAAAAGGCTTTAAAAGCACCATTTTGTAGCAATAGTTCTTCTTTGGTACCTTGTTCTACTAATTTTCCTTTGTCGAGCATCAGTATTTTATCGGCGTATTTAGTGATAGACACACGATGACTCACTATAATTACGGTTTTACCTTTTAAGGTATCGCGCAAATTAGTTAAAATCTTCTCTTCGGTATCGGTATCTACGGCTGATAAACAATCGTCTAACAAATAAATTTCGGCTTCTTTGAGCAATGCTCTTGCGATAGCTACTCGTTGGCGTTGCCCGCCACTGAGTGATACCCCGCGCTCTCCAAGCACCGAGTCGTATTGATGGGTGAACTCTGTAATATTGTTGTGTACCACTGCTTTTTGGCAGGCTTCTATTATCTGTTCTTCGGTAGCATTTTTATTGCCAAAACGCAGATTGTTGCGAATAGTGTCCGAAAACAAAAAGTTCTCTTGTGGCACTACCGAAATAGCTCTGCGCAAGCTGTGTAGATTCAATTCTCTTACGGGTTTGCCTCCTATCAGTACTTCACCCTGATTTGCATCGTACATACGTGCAATGAGATCTAACAGTGTAGTCTTACCACTACCAGTTTTACCTATAACGGCTACTGTTTGTCCTGCTTCTATATGGAAAGATACGTCTTTGAGAGCTTCTATCCCCGTATCTTCATAACGGAAAAATACTTTATCAAATGTAATATCTCCTTTAATAGGCGTAAGCTCTCCTACCTGATTGCGTATCTGAGGTACTTCGGAAAGGAACTCGTTGATGCGCTTTTGCGAGGCTTCCGCTTGTTGTACAATAGAACTTACCCAGCCCACTGTAGCCACAGGCCAAGTGAGCATCATCACGTAAATACTGAACTCTACAATTACTCCAATAGATTGTATTTCACCGGTGTAATAGAGCTTTCCCCCAATAAAGATTACAAAGATAAGGCTCAATCCTATCATCAGTATCATTGTAGGGATAAAAAAAGCCTGTATCTTAGCGAGCTTGATGTTTTTCTGACGACCGTCTTCGGCGAGTACTGCTAATTGCGCATCGGTAGCCGCCTCGTTATTATACGATTTTATCACCCCGATACCCGAGAAAGTTTCTTGTGAAAAAGTAGAAAGGTCGGATAGGTAGGCTTGTACCTTCATCGTTTCGATATTAATCTTTTTGCTCATTTTGTAGATAAGCAAAGAGAGAATAGGCAATGGGATAAGGGTGTAGATAGTAAGTTTGGGAGAGATGATAAACATTAGCGGAATTACGCAAGCAAAAAGTGTAATAGTTTGCACACTGTACATAATAGCAGGACCTGCGTACATACGTACTTTCGATACGTCCTCGCTGATACGGTTCATCAGGTCACCTACTCGGTTGCGTTTGTAGAAGCTAAGCGATAGCTGTTCGTATTTTTTAAATATCTCGTTTTTCATATCGTATTCGATGTAACGAGATACATTGATGATAAGCTGACGCATAAAGAACATCAGCACCGCCGATATGATAGTTGTACCGATGATAATAAGCGCGTATTCTATAAGTAAGGAAATCATTTGTGAGGCATCTTTGTTAGCCGATTTAGCAAAGTCCTCAATGGCTGCGATAGAGTTTTTTACATATCGCGGCATAAAGAGTGAAAACACTCGCGACACTATGGTAATAAGTATCCCAAGTAGTAAGTAGTATTTATATTTATAAAAATATTTACGTATATGTCTCAGATGTGCCATTGGCTTAAATTCTCAATCAGAGTGCAAAAGTAATAAATAATGAGCAAATAACAATAGAAACTCAACTATTAAAACTTCGGCAACTCCCAATGGTATTTTACCGATAGCAATCGCACAGCTATAACTACTATTATGGTAATAAATACTACTAAGTTGTGATTTACAAAGTTATCAATAAGGAAATAAACAGTACCTCCTGCTATGCAAGCCGTTGCGTAAATCTCTTTGTGGAAGACAGCAGGTAGTTTGTTGGCTAATATATCCCGAATAACTCCTCCGAAGCTACCTGTCATCGTACCTAAGATAATAGCAATAGTAGGCGACAAGCCAAAACGCAATGCTTTTTCTATCCCGATGATAGTGAACACCCCCAGCCCTATAGTATCAAACACCATCAGCGATTTGCTCCAATGCTCAGAGAATTGCTTTTTGAAAACAACAGTAATCACTACACTAATGACTATCATCAATATATACGTAAGGTTGTTCATCCAGAATACCGGTACACTGCCTATCATAATATCGCGGAGCGTCCCCCCTCCTACTCCTGTTACAAAGGCTAAAATGAGCATTCCAAATATGTCCATACGGCGTTCTAACCCCACTAACACGCCCGAAATACCAAATACAGCCGTTCCTATTAAGTCCCAGAGATAAATCTGATCTATCTGCGATAGTACATTGATAAAATCTTCCATTCTAAGTTTTATTTTAATTTTTGTAACTTGTCACACTTCTCTTAGCATTAATGCCAAATCTCCAAAAGTCGCCAAGTGTCCCCTACTGGTACAAACACAAACGCAATAGCTTTTTCCGTATTTTTACAACATACCCCATCAGGATAATAACTAAAAGTATAGGTTTGCAGGGCATTGATATCATCGGTGAGTAACTCTTCTTCGGTAAGAAGTACACTGCCGTCTTTCTGTACCAACAAACGCATTAAAGGTTCTGCCAAATGCTGTTGCCTAAACGCCATATCAGTAGTGAATTGCTTGAAGAAAGCGGGAAACTGCTTTTGCTGGTCTACCAGCTGTTTAGTTTGCTTTTCCATTTCGGCATAAGGTAATAAGCTACCGTCCTTTCGCTGTAAGAATACCTGTTTGCAATCATCTTTAGCTACACAAAAAGTGTACAAATGTATATCGGCATAAGGCAATTGGCTCAGCAACTGATAGCGGTAATACGCTTTACTATCTTGTTGCAAGCTATCTTGCACCCAATAGGTGCGATTACTACCCGCAAGACTTTCTATCTGTTGTATTTTAGCTTTTACTTCTGCTAATTCGGCAACTGTTTGCTTTGCAGTATCGGCATTGCAAGATTTTTTGAAGCCTATAACGGAGTTATCGCAGGAAAAAAGCAGTAGAGATAGGGTAATTGTTAAAAGGATTTTCATCTTTCAGATATTACTTTTACTTTATAATCCAACTTATCTACATTTATGTTTTCAGGAATCATAGGCAAAGTATCCATCTTTTCAAAAAACAATTCATAGCCACACTTACTCTCAAAAATATCAGGCTCATTTACATCTAAAAAGCCTAATACTTTTACCCCGTAATTACCTGCTGGAATATCAAATCTATCTCCTGTATCTCCATTTAGTTCTCCTCCTTCTACATTAGGTTGAGGATTTAGACTTTTTTCTGTAGCAAAATCGGAATAATTACTTTCATAATCCCAATTCATTATCATAAAGATATCTTCCACAGCTAATCTTCCGCTTTTTACTTGTAGAGGTAATGAGACTTCTTTTTTAAAAACTACCCATTCGGTAGGAATTTCACTTTTGGTAGTTGTGTTTATGAGTATTTCATAATCAAAAGGCTCTATATTATAGATAGGTAGTAATATTCCTCGTTGGATACTTTCCTCTCCTATAGTAGGATTATTGATGAAGTATTTCAGTAAATCGTCATCTTCTATTCCTTTTTCAAGTACAAATTCTTGTAGTACTACTGGATCGAAGAGTACAAAACCAGGGAATTCTAACATTAATTCTGTTTTATAGTGTACCATTGTTGTTTTATTATTTTTAAATTTCTTTGTTCTACTTATACAAATTCAAATCTTACCATTCCGTCTGCATCTATCTTAGTGAGCTTTACTTTGTGCAATGTATTCACTAAGGAAGGATCCCACGGGGCTTTTACCTTTACATAATTCTCAGTAAATCCGTGAATGTAACCCTGTTTGTTGTCGCTCTCAAAAAGCACAGTCTTCTCTTTCCCCAGCTGACTCGTATAAAAGGCATTGCGTTTCTTTGCCGAGAGTCCACGTAACATCTTACTGCGTTTAGCGCGTACAGCATCGGGCACTACCCCGTCCATTAGCACCGCCTCAGTATTGTCGCGCTCGGAATAAGTAAATACGTGCAGATACGAGATGTCTAAATCATTCAGGAAGTAATACGTTTCCAAGAAGTGCTCATCGGTCTCCCCCGGAAAGCCTACAATTACATCTACCCCTATGCAAGCATCGGGCATCACTTCGCGTATTTTGGCTACTCTACTCACATAAAGCTCACGCAGGTAGCGGCGTTTCATCTTTTTGAGAATTTCATTACTTCCACTTTGTAACGGAATGTGAAAGTGAGGCACAAAGCTCTTAGATTGCGCTATAAAGTCGATTGTTTCGTCCTTAATGAGATTCGGCTCAATTGATGAGATACGCAGGCGTTCTATGCCTTCAACCTTATCAAGGGCTTGCACAAGTTCCAAAAAAGTATGCTCGTGCTTTTTGTTGCCAAATTCTCCCTTGCCGTAATCACCTATGTTCACGCCCGTAAGCACAATTTCTTTGATACCTTTATCCGAGATTTTCTTAGCATTAGCAATGATATTTTCAATAGTATCACTGCGCGAAATACCACGTGCCATCGGTATGGTACAGTAAGTGCATTTGTAGTCGCAACCGTCCTGCACTTTTAGGAAAGCCCTCGTACGGTCTCCGATAGAGTAGCTCCCCACATAGAAATCAGTTTCCGAAATCTCACAGGAGTGTACCACACCCTCATTGTTTTTGGTAAGGTCGTCGATATATTGGGTAATGTTAAACTTTTCTTTTGCTCCCAACACCAAATCCACCCCATCTACCGAGGCGAGTTCTTCGGGTTTCAGCTGGGCATAACAACCCACTGCCGCCAAGAATGCCTTAGAGTTTGTTTTCAGTGCTTTACGTACGATTTGTTTGAATTGCTTGTCAGCATTTTCAGTTACTGAACAAGTATTGATTACATATATATCAGCGGGTTCGTCAAAATCTACGCGCTGGTAGCCTTCTTCTTCAAAGCTCCGCGCAATGGTTGAAGTCTCCGAGAAGTTGAGTTTGCAACCCAAAGTATAAAATGCTACTTTCTTCATTATTAATTGTCAATTATCAATTGTCAATTGTTAATCGTTAAAAAATTCTCTCTCTAAAAAATACTGTACAATGGCTTTTTTCATCAGTATGGTTTGTTCACCAGGCTTTAGGTCAGGGAGGTTTTGCACCAAACGGTAATGAGGCCAGCCGTCAGGGTCTGTAAATTCGTATTGGTAATAGCCAAAGGGTTCTAAGAGCTTACAAATGCCAATGTGCATCAAGTCTACTTTCTCATCTTTGACGTAAGTGCGTCCCAATTGTCCCAATTCTTGTACCCCGATGAGGTAGATAATCCCATCTATCCCCAATGTTTCTCCTTCGGTAAAAGTATCGGAAAGGCGTTGTACCACCTCTTCCCAACGGGCTTTTAGTAGCTCGTGTTCGGTCATAATAAATTCATTTTGGGTGCAAAAGTACAAAAAAAAATCATATTGCAAATTCGTGCTACATCTGCCTTACCTCCATCTTATCCCCTCTTTAGTTCTACTTTATCGTCGTTCTTTGTTCGTCTTTTGTTCGTTCTCTGTTCGTCTTTTGTTCGTCTTTTGTTCGTTCTCTGTTCGTCTTTTGTTCGTTCTTTGTTCGTCTTTTCTTCGTCTTTTCTTCGTCTTTTCTTCGTCTTTTCTTCGTCTTTTCTTCGTCTTTTCTTCGTCTTTTCTTCGTCTTTTCTTCGTCT
>NZ_KE150489.1:160953-189842 GCF_000411575.1 Capnocytophaga sp. oral taxon 336 str. F0502
CTTCGTCCTTTCTTCGTCCTTTCTTCGTCCTTTCTTCGTCCTTTCTTCGTCCTTTCTTCGTCCTTTCTTCGTCCTTTCTTCGTCCTTTCTTCGTCTTTTGTTAGTCTCTTTATTATCTGCCTGTCGTGCTACGACTGCCCGTGTGACTGACACCTGCCTGTGCGGCTCGCACATTTGCTAATTTGCTAATTATTCCCTATCTTTGCACCCTAATAAATCATTATATCATTTTTTATGAAGAAAATCAGTCTTATACTGTTGGCTTTTTTATTGCTCACTCCCATAGCAAAAGCCGACGAAGGAATGTGGTTTTTGATGTTCATCGAACGTCTCAACCAAAGAGATATGCAGAAGTTAGGCTTACAACTCACTGCTCAAGAAATTTATAGCATCAATAATAACAGTCTCAAAGATGCTATCGTACAATTTAATGGAGGTTGTACTGCGAGTATCATCTCCAAAGATGGCTTAGTGCTCACTAACCACCATTGTGGCTATGGCAATATCGCTCAGCTCTCCACACCTGAAAACAACCATCTAAAAAATGGATTCTGGGCACGCTCTCACGCCGAAGAACTTTCACCTAAGCAATCATTCGTGCGTTTCTTTGTGCGTATGGACAATGTAACCGACCGTATGCTATCAGTGGTAAAACCTTCAATGAACGAAAAAGAACGCGAAGCTGCTCTTAACCAAGAAATGGCTAAAATACAAAAAGAAAACAGTGAAGGGGGTAAATATGTAGTTTCAGTACGTCCGTTCTTCCAAGGTAATGAATATTATTACTTCGTATACCAAGATTTTAAAGATGTACGACTTGTAGGTACGCCTCCTGAAAGCATTGGAAAATTCGGTGGTGATACCGATAATTGGGAATGGCCTCGCCAAACAGGCGACTTCTCGCTTTTCCGCGTTTACACTGATAAAGACGGTAATGCCGCCGACTATTCACCTAATAACGTACCTCTTAAAGCAAAACGCTATCTTAAAGTGAGCCTTAAAGGCGTGCAAGATAAAGATTTTGCAATGATTATGGGATACCCAGGACGTACCAACCGTTGGGAAAGCTCTTATTGGGTAGACCAAAACGTAAAATATGCCTATCCTGCGTGGGTAGAAGCCTCTAAAACAGCTATGGACGCAATGAAGCGCTTTATGGATAAAGACGATGCCGTACGCTTGCAATATGCTTCACAATATTCAAGCATTGCCAATTATTGGAAAAACCGCCAAGGTATGATTGATGCACTTACGGCTCATAAAACAGCAGCTACTAAGCGTAAAACCGAAGCTATTTTCGCCAAATGGGCTAATAAAGCTGAAAATAAGGCTGAATATGGCGACGTACTGAATACTTTATCTAATTTCTTTGAAAAAACCAATGCTAAATCAGCCGATGAGAATTATTTGGGTATGCTATGGCGTGCTTCTTTCTTTATAAAGATGCCTGTACGTTACATCAGTATTGTAGATGGGGCTAAACGCGGAGGTATGCCCGCTGAAGAATTGCAAAAAAGAGTTGATGACTTGTTAGCCGATTATGACAAAGTGAATTTAGAGGTCGAAAAGGCTATCCTTGCCGATATGTTACAGCTCTATGCTAACAAAGGTAATGAAGTTCCTTCTCAGTTGAAAGATATCAAAACAAAATATAATGGTAACTTCCATAAATATGTAGAGGAACTTTTGGCTAATAGCATTTACCGAAGCAAAGAAACAGCGAAAACAGGTACTCAACAAGATATCATACAATTAGCACAAGACCCTATTTTGCAACTCTCCGAAGTGCTTTTCAACAGTTACCGCAACCCTTCTCAAGAACTTATAAACTTAGAAGACAGCTATGCCAAAGCCTTCCGCAAGTTCGTAAAAGGTATGCGCGATTCTAAAATCAGTACTATCTTGTATCCCGATGCCAATTCTACTCTACGCCTTACCTATGGTACAGTCATTCCATTGGCTGCCGATAAACGCAACCCCGATGTGAAAAAGAACTACTATACTACCTTCAATACCCTAATGGCAAAGTACAAAAAAGGCGATGCCGAATTTGATATGCCACAGCGTATGCTCGACCTTTATAAGAAGAAAGAGTTTGGAAGATATATAGACAAAGACGGTTCTATGCACGTAAACTTCCTTACTAATAACGATATCACAGGTGGTAACTCAGGTTCGCCCGTAATGAATGGTAAAGGAGAACTCATAGGGCTTGCTTTCGACGGCAATATCGAAGCAATGGCAGGCGATGTAATCTTCGACAAACAACTACAACGCACTATCAACGTAGATATTCGCTACGTCCTCTGGGTAATCGATATTTATGCCGGAGCCAAGAACATTATAAATGAAATAGAAACAGTACAGTAGATAAAAGAGTTAGGAGTTAGCATATAAGCTAATTCCTAACTCCTAAAATAGAATGAGCCTATCAAGTTATACAAAAGAATTCAAATACAACTTTAAAATTGCTTACCCCATCATATTAGGAATGCTCGGGCACACCCTTGTTGGGTTCGTAGATAA
This sequence comes from Capnocytophaga sp. oral taxon 336 str. F0502, assembly GCF_000411575.1. Lineage (NCBI taxonomy): Bacteria > Pseudomonadati > Bacteroidota > Flavobacteriia > Flavobacteriales > Flavobacteriaceae > Capnocytophaga > Capnocytophaga sp. oral taxon 336. Next base: position 163,480 of record NZ_KE150489.1, read on the forward strand.
TGTAATGGTAGGTAAAGTAGGCATTACCGAACTCGGAGCAGCTGCTCTGGGTAATACCGCTATATTCATTGCAATGTCGTTTGCCATTGGTTTTTCTGTTGCTAGTACTTCCTTAGTAGCAATGGCTGATGAAGCAGGTGATAAACCTACTGCTCAGTCTATTCTCAATCACGGAATGGTACTCAATGTAATATTAGGAGTAGTTCTCTTCCTTTTATTGTTTTTTGTAGAACCTGTGATGCGCTATACAGGACAAAGCGAGAAAGTAATAGAGTTGGCAGTACCCTACACCCATTTGGTAGCTTTTTCGCTTATTCCGTTGGGTGTCTTCACTACCTTCAAGCAGTTTGCCGATGGCTTATCAATGACCAAATATGCTATGTATGTTACTATCTTAGCAAACTTGCTAAACGTTTTTCTAAACTATCTTTTTATTTATGGTAATTGGGGTTGCCCGAAATTAGGAGTGTTAGGTGCTGGTATTGGCACCTTAGTATCACGAATTGTAATGCCTATAATGCTTTTCTTTATGCTGAAAAACTTAGAGAAGTCGCGTGAATACGTTATGAGTATCAGTTTTAAGAATATGCAACAAGCAATGTACAAAAAAATAACCGCTCTCGGACTCCCTACCGCTATGCAAATGATTTTTGAAACAGGTATCTTTACCGCAGCTATTTGGATAAGCGGTATGCTGGGCGAAAATCATTTATCAGCAAACCAAATTGCGCTCAACTTATCGAGTATGACTTTTATGGTTGCTAATGGCTTAGGAATTACCGCTATGATACGTGTAGGAAATCAATTAGGAGCGAGAAACTATGCTAATTTGCGTAGAGTAGCTATTTCGGTATTTCTGTTAGTACTCTGCACACAAGTATTTTTTGCCCTTCTTTTAGCGGTATTTCGCACTTGGTTACCGTCATTGTACTTAGAGATGGATAACATAGAAAAATTAGCTAATAATACTCTAGTAATAGGCGAAGCTACCAATCTCTTGCTCATTGCAGCTATTTTTCAAATATCCGATGGAATGCAAGTAACAGCTCTTGGTGCCTTACGTGGAGTACAAGATGCTAAAGTGCCTATGTACATCACTTTTGTAGCCTATTGGCTGATTGCCTTCCCTATTCTTTATGTGTTAGGCGTTCATACCAATTTAGGTACTATGGGTATTTGGATTGGCTTGCTCACCGGTCTCACAGTCGCTGCTGTTTGTCTTTTGTATAGGTTTAACCGTATCAGCTTACAACTGATAGCCAACAGACACCAATATACTTCTTAAAGTTTTTTGTAATTCATAAATAACAAAGGGCTGTTCAATGTACATTGAACAGCTCTTATATTTTTATTATAATAATTTATAAACTAATTTTAATCTTCCTCTTCTCCATCCCAGTATTCCAGAAACTCCTTTATGAGCTTGGCGGGATTGGCTTTCTTTGTCCAAGAAATAGGCGTATCTTCAAAATCTCGCTGGTGAATAATGATAGGAATATTACGCCCAAATACCTTTTCTACCTCCCCGTCGTCCAACAATCGTTTGGCTAGAGCTATCACCTCTTTGATAAAGTCTTTACCAAACTTATCACCTTTTTTGAGGAGCTTATCGTAAAGTTCTTCATCTTCTTCTATGGCGCGGTCGTTTTCCTCATCAGAATAGAAATAAGGAGTTTTAGCAAACCACTGTTTCAGCAATTTGTCTTTTTTACCTCCTACGGTTTCCACTTCTGTTTGTAACCAATAATCAAAATTCCACTTAGCATCTTCTTTCGAAGTGGCGTTGTAACTCTCTTCTTTTACATTTGAAAGGGTATTATAGCCCAGTGTAATTTTAGGAAATCGCAAGTCATCATCGTCACACGTATAACAAAAAGACAGTGCATAGACTTCTTTTTTATCCTCTTCATTTGCAATTTCTTGAATTGCATTTTTCAACTTCTCGTAACTCTTCTCTATAAAGTTTTTTAGTTCCTTTTCCACTATAAAATATTGATATTTTAATTCTATTTGCTTTTAATGATTTTTTCAAAATGTTTGCAAAAGTAACTATTTTATTTTACATAGCGTAATTTTTGAGCTATTTTTTTTCATTTCAGATAATGAATAAAGAAACGAGCTTTTTAAGATACTATTTTATACAAATTCGTAAGTTTTAGTGCTACCGTTTCATCAAAGGAAGTGGTATTTTTCACTTCTATGTCGGCGTCTTTATGCTGAATGGTGAGTGTGAGTTGCAAAATAGGGTGAGTAATGGGGTTGATAAGCGCCATAAACTTTACATTAGTTGTTTTGGCTAAGAAGAGTTTATGTTCTGTAATTTCCTCGGTGAGGTTTTTGATGATTTGCATCATACACACCCCTGGTGTGATAGGGTTGTTAGGAAAATGCCCTTCGAAAATAGGGTGTTGAGGATTTAGGGTAAGGGTACAGAGGTAATTTTCTGCATCTTGTTTTTCTAAGCTATTGAGGGTATAAAATTCTTTTAACATTTTTGAGAATAAGCAATTAATGATTTATAATTAAGGGTTCTAAAACTATTTTAATAGTAAAGGTGTGATGTTCTATGGTTATGTTGTTGGTATTATAGGTAAAAGTAGTGTATAGTTTCTTACCTTGCATATTGAGCTGTTTGGAAAGGTTGGTTCCTGAGGTAAACAAATAAACGGCATCATTCCCATCTTTGCTTTGTTGTACTTCGATAGTGCCATTGGTGTATTTTTGAGTAACCTGCCAATGGGTTTTAAGAAGGTGCTTAAAGTCAGTGGTGAGGGTACGAATGATGATTTTCCTATTGAGGTCGGGGGTTATATAGTTGGTTTTTATCTTTCCGCTTTGGTTTTCAAAATCGAAAAGCGTATTACCAAAGTCGGTAGTAAGGGCTACTCGCCACGTATTATCTGCGGTAATTTTAGCTACTAAGAGTCCATTGAAAGTGTGACCATAAGCGGTAATGGTAGCGCGATAGAGGTACTCCTCCCCTACCCTTATGTGAGAATTGACCATCGTTATTGGCGTTGTAGCCACTGATTGGTATTCAGCAGGGAGGTTATAAGAAGGTGAACAGCTGCCGAACCATATAGCAAACAGACTACATTTTAAAATTTGCTTCATCAATTTTTGTATTTAGTTTTTTATTGTTGAATAAGATTTCGGTGTAGTCTTTAGAAGGTTCAATGAGTTTTACACGTTCCACGACACTATCGACATCGAAATAGAGATGTATTTCACTCACGTATTTCAAAAGCATCTTATCCTTAGGCAATAGTTTGACCAATGTACTTTTGCCGGATTTAGCAAAGGTCATAGCAAATTCTTTCTCGTTGAACATATCACCACTGATAGAACTCACTATTAGGTTATTTATTTTTTTGAAGACCTTATTATCGGCTTTCATCTGTGAGACATTACCTGCATCGTTCACCGTGATTTTATCTTTCTGAAAAATAATGCGATACTGGTAAGGCTTCGTGTATTGCCAATTCAGTTTATCGGATTTAGCGAATGTCATTTTTCCAAAAGTCTCAATATCCTTACTCATAAAATCCAAGTGCTTTTTCTGAATAAAGTCGGCTTGCATTGTTTGAATTGCCTTGTTTTTAGCAATAGTTTGCGTTTTGAAGTCGCGTATTTGCACTTCGGTAAGGGCTTGGGCACTAATTGTTAAAGGTGCAACACAAATAAGGAATATTAAGAGTTTTTTCATTCTAAATTGTTTGTAATTGTATAGTTATTTTCTTTTAGGTACTGCAATAAGCGTTCCAAAACGGTGAGGGTATGAGGCAGGCGGTCGTGCATCAGTATGATATTACCGTTGGTAAGTTTGCGCATAATGCGGTGAAAAAGCTTGTCTTCGTTGTGTATTACGGTGTCTAATGAGCGTACATCCCAACCTATGGCTTTCTTAGCTGTTGCCCGAATCGCTCTAGCAACGGGTGGTGAGGTGATTCCGTATGGAGGTCGGAAATATGGGGTAACGATATCCAAGTGCGCCAATGCTTCATCGGTATGGCGGATTTCGTTGGCAAGGGCTTTTGCGCAAGATATATTTTTAGGTTGATGGGTGAAGGTATGGTTTGCTACTAAATGACCTTCAGCTTGCATACGTTTGACAACCTCTGGATACTTTTGTATTTGTTCACCTACACAAAAAAAGACTGCTTTGGCGTTGTATTGCTCCAAAAGGTCTAAGAATTGTGGCGTGAGCTCTGAGGGACCATCATCAAAAGTTAGCGCTACTGTTTTTGCTGGACGCCCCTTTAAGAAGTATTGTGTTTTAACAAAATAAGAGAGGCGAATATCGAATATGCCCCAAGAGGTAATGCCTAAAAACAGTACTATTAATAACACATATACCCACCAAGGAGCATTTTGTATAAACGCTGTTATAAGAGCACTGACAAATATTACAATTATAAAAAGATGTTTGTTCAATGTTTAAATAATAAAGAGTTGATACTTTGTCAAGGAAAATCTCTCACGGATTTACACTAATTTGATTTGGCTTAAAATACTTTACAATGTATTTACCTACAAATATCTTAAGTAAATTGAATATTTTGTATTAATTTTTCATACAATGAAAGTATATTTATATTAAGCACGGCAAAAATAACATACATTTTAATTCCTTACAAATATTTTAATTACTTTTTCTCGAAACGTAGAAAATAAGTTTTTATTGAAAATCTTATTACTCTTTTAGTACAAAACTTTCTTCTTAAAAAATTAAATAAGAACAATTTCATTATCAATCTTAATATGTTATTTATGTAAATACCTATCTTTCAAAGAGAAATTTCACACATAACTTCATATTTTATCAGCTCTAATGAGGAAGGTTAAATATTATTAGATTTTCAAATTAAAATACTCGTATGCTGATAAATACAACAAATATAGAAAGAAATGAAACCTTCTGAAAAGTTTAATTTTGAAAGAAGCTTACTAAATATCATCATAAATATAGCTCAAATATAATTGATTACCAGACCAATACTAATACACTTTGGGAAAGTCTACAAACTAAAAAGCGACCTTAAAAGTCGTTTTTTTTATTTCTTCAACAGTACAAAACTAAAATCTTTGCCTCTATACGAATTTACTAATAAAATATGTTGTATGGGGGTGGAGAGAGTAAGCTCGCAAATGGCAGGAAGGGTTTGCTTTTGTAGTACTTGGCAAGCAAACCAAAGTCCGAAGGCTGAGGCTGTGTAATACTCACTACTCAAGGTTTTGTAGTGCAAGGTAGGGCGTTGCCAAGAACGATTTTCTGCTTCACCAGTAAGTATCAAATCTATATTAGAGAAGGTAAGATGGTGGCGAGAAAGAAAGTCGTTTAGGGCTGTTTGTTGTTGCTCGGGAGTGAGTTCATTGTACAAAGCTACATCCACAAGTTCTCCATAGGTATTGGAGGTTGCCTCTGCTGATAAAGCAAAGAAACTCGCTCCTTCCCCTTTTTGGTCAAGCCCTACTAAATCATATAAATACAAAGTGTGCGGACTGTGTTCATCTACACCTCCTACCAAAGCCGTATTGATAGCGTCTTGCTCCATTTGCATTTTAGCATCTAACAAAGCCGATTCAAATGATACAGCCCCATTCACATAAGTAAAGTTTTCTCCTTTGCACTGCAACAAAAGAGCTATCTGCCCCGCAACAGTATTATGAGTAGATTGTATAAAAGCCGTGGGGGTGAGGTGCTCCTCGTTGTCGTTGATAAGTGCTGTAAGGAATTTTTCAGAATCTTGCAGGCATCCCATACCGGTACCCACCAAAATAGCATCAGGGGTAGAGATATGCGCTTCTTTTAGAGCTTCGGCAGCAGTAGCTATAGCCATTTTTACGCCTTTAGCCATACGACGACTAGCATTAGGGGCAATATATTCTTTATAAGAAGGTTCTTGAGCGTAACACACTTCCTCTGGAGTAACCTTTATGGCTTCATCGAGGAAATGAGGTGTTAAGAAAGTAGGTTGAGCCGAGATACAGGCTATTCCATTGATATAAGACTTCATTCAATTAACAATTTACAATTAATAATTTACAATTAATAATAACAATTTAGGAGTTAGATATTAGGAATTAGTATTAGACTTTGGTAAAACTTGTGATGTATTTTTCACTCTCAAATACGATACCAGTCCTAACAACAGCACTATTCCCACAGCATAATACACAAAGGTAGGGGTGATAATTTTATCGCCTGTGGCATAGCTGTGCATACCTGTAAGGTAGAAATTCACACCAAAATAAGTCATCAAGATACTGCTAAAGGCAACAATGCTCATAAAATTGAACACCCATCGTCCACGCCAATGAGGTATCAAGCGTAGGTGTATCACCAAGGCGTAAACCATAATGCTAATCAATGCCCAAGTTTCTTTAGGATCCCACCCCCAATAACGTCCCCAACTTTCGTTTGCCCACATACTACCCAAAAAGTTGCCTATGGTGAGCATTACGAGCCCCACTGTAAGAGCTAATTCGTTTACAATAGTGAGTTCTTGTTGTATAAGATTGATTTTATGAACATTCTTGCGGGTAGTAACTATCATCAGTAGGAGGTTGATAACACCTAAGAGCATTCCTAAGGCAAAAGGTCCATAACTACCTACAATCACAGCAACGTGCAACATCAGCCAATAGCTATTGAGTACGGGTTGGAGGGTACCAATAGCAGGATCCATCCAATTCCAGTGAGCGATCATCAGTATCATAGCGGTTACAAAAGCGGTGGCAGCAACCGTAAGAGGGGAACGTCGCGAAAAGAAAAGTCCTACCCCAATAGCCGACCACCCTACATATATCATACTCTCATAAGCATCGCTAAAAGGTGCGTGACCTGAAAGATACCAACGAACGGCAAGTCCTACAGTATGCAGGATAAAACAGAGCCACAGTAAGACTATACCTATTTGGGTAAGTCTTCTAAAAATTTGTTTTGGTATAAAAATATGCCATAGTAATACTATAAATAACACTGTACCAAGATACAAATACGCTTGAAAGAGTTGTTCAAAAATGTTGATGCGATTGTACCACAATTCAGTTTGTATTTTGGCAGGTGAGGGCAATACCTCAGCCGAGTAAAATTCTTGTTGTAGTTTGATATTGTTGAGCACCTTATCAGCTTTGCTATAATCGCCTGTTTTAGTGGCTTGTTGTAGCAAGATAAGGTAAGCTGGCAGTGCGTTTTTTACAAATTGTTTATACAGTGGGTCGGTGATTTGGAGGGTGTCGTTTACGTAATCTAAATGCGAAATCCACTTATGATTAGGGTCATTAGGCACAGGGAAGACCTTAAAAATATCACCTTGTAACGCTCTGTTAAGCAACCCAATACGTTGGTCTACTTCCTTAAAATCTTTTTGAAATTGGTTAGGAGTATTCGTGTTGTAAATATCTTTCAACAAAGGGGCGAGTTTGTACTGTCCATTTGCATCAAAAAAATCTTTAGGCTTCACCCATTTGCTTCCTTCAGGAACTCCCAAAAAACGATGCAAACTGTCATTAGCTTTCTTCACATAGATAATGCCCGACTCATACCACGCTTGCGGACTGAGGAGCATAGAAAGCAAAACTTGATCGGAAGTGAGCCCTTTATAAGTATCGTGTTTGCTAAGTTTACGTAAGAGTTCTGAAGAGAAGGTATTCACAGGCTTAAAGCGCCCATCATCTTGAATGAGCATTGCACCAAATTTTTCAGCGTGCGCTTTGTCGGGTACTACCATAGGAGTTTGGGCAGTAGCCAAAAAGCCAAAACATAATGCCAAAACTATTGCAATTCTTTTAGCTTGTAGATCTTTGAGTTGCTGATTGAGTTTCCTAAATCGGGATTTGCCTACAAACATAAACGCCAGCAGACTACCGAATAGCAGTTTATAACCTATGTAAGTGATGAGGGTACCCCAAAAGTCTTGGTTTACCGATAGTATAGTACCTTGTTCATCGGGGTGAAAAGAAGATTGGAACAAACGATAACCTTGATAATTGAGGATATGGTTCATCTCAATATCATAAGGGAAGCTCTCCCCTCCCCCATTCACGGTTACTTTGCTTTTAAAGGAAGCATAACTATTCTTGGTACCAGGGTATTTTTCGACTATAAAATCGTTGAGGGTAAGACTGAAAGACAACTTCTCTTCACGTGCTCCATAGCTTAAATGAAACTGCAAGCCGTTCAAAGTGATTGTGGTAGGAGGGTGCTGTACGCCACGTTTGCCCATTACTGTTACTTCTTTACGCTGATTACCTGAAACAACTTCCAATACTAAGACATTCATCTCCTTGCCTATGCGTTTAAACGATTTATACGTAATACTAAAAGGTTTGCCTTTAAAGTCGGACGACCAATGATAATGATTAGAGGTATATGAAGAAAAAAGCACCTCTTTTTGTTTCTTTTTGCGCAAGGGAGCTCCTTGATAATTGCCGTCTACCATTGCAGTGATATAAGTGCGATCGGAGAGGTAAGTATTTGTAGTTTCTCCTTCGCGTAGAGAAATCATACCTTCATCACCAAAGTAGCGCGTAACCCCAGCTCCTACGATGATAAACACCCACGAGAGGTGCAACACCAGTACTGCCCAATTTTCTCTTTTGAGCAATCGATAGCGAGAGATATTCCCTATAAAATTCAGGACAAAAAGCCCCATTATCGCCTCAAACCACCAAGTGTTATACACCCAAATGCGGGCGGTATCGGTATCGTAGTCGTTTTCTACAAAAGTTCCTACTGCCATAGCTATAGCAAAAGCAATGAAGAGAATTGCCATCAGCTTGGTGGAATAGAGGAAAGAGATGAATCTGCGTACTATCATAATTGGGGGCAAAGGTAGTGAGTAATTAACAAATTAGCAAATTCTTCAATTAACTAATGAAGAGGCTGAGAATCCGGAAGAAAACAAAAAGGTTCGGAAGATGTTTTTTAGTGAAAAATTAAAAAATAGCTTCTGGAGGAATATAGTTAGCTTATAGAAAGCTTATAGGAAGCTTGAACGAATCTTGGACGATTGGTATACAATAGCTATATAAAAAGTTGAGAATTAGTAGTTAAGAATTAAGATAAAGAAGAGGTTTGGGCGAAGGTAAAGTGATAAAAAACGAAAGGAACTACCTAAAAAGGCAGTTCCTTAATTGTATAACTATAAAATTACTTATTTACAATTGATAAGCTGTTTGAGTGCACTCATTTCTTTATATTTCTCACGGGCTTCTCCAGCAGGATAACCAAAGTAAGTTTGTCCGCCCTCCAACGATTTAGAAATACCGCTTTGAGCTAAAATCACCGCTTTTTCACCTATGGTGATACCGCTGGTTATTCCTACTTGTCCCCAAATAGTTACTTCGTTTTCTATCACTACACAACCAGCAATCCCTGTTTGTGAAGCAATGAGACACTTCTCTCCTACTACCGTATCGTGACCTATATGCACTTGATTATCTATCTTTGTTCCTTTTTTGATAGTGGTATCACCTGTTACTCCTCTATCAATGGTACAAAGAGCACCTAAATCCACATTGTCCTCAATTACTACACGTCCGCCTGACTTGAGTTTATCAAAACCTTCGGGGCGTTTTTTGTAATAAAAAGCATCTGCTCCGAGCACTGTGCCGGCGTGAATAGTTACGTTATCACCTATTACACAATCGTCGTAGATGCTCACATTAGAATGAATACGGCAGTTGTTTCCTATTACTACATTGTTACCCAAAAAAGTACCTGGTTGCACTACTGTATTTTCACCTATACGAGCTGAAGGGGCTATAAGTGCAGTTGCTTTTTGAAAAGGTTTAAAAAAGTCGGTGAGTTTATTAAAATCGCGAAAAGGGTCATCGGATATTAAAAGGGCTTTCCCTTCAGGGCATTCTACTTCTTTGTTGATAAGTACAATAGTAGCCTTAGAATGCAAAGCCTTCTCGTAATACTTAGGATGGTCTACAAAGACTATATCACCTGCTTGTACTACGTGAATTTCATTCATTCCAAGTACAGGAAAATCTTCTGCACCTACGTATTTCGCATTGATGATAGTAGCTATTTGCTTAAGGGTATAAGGCTGTGAGAAACGCATAATTAGTCTTTCATTCTTTCGACGTAAGTACCTTTTTCAGTTTCTACCTTAATGCGGTCACCTTCGTTGATGAAAAGAGGTACATTCACAATAGCTCCTGTTTCTACAGTAGCAGGTTTGGTAGCATTAGTAGCTGTATTACCTTTTACTCCTGGTTCTACGTGCGTAACAGTAAGGATAACGTTAGCAGGCATTTCAACTGAAAGCGGTGTTTCGTCTTCGGCATTGAAGATTACCATCACGGTTTCACCTTCTTTAAGTAAATCGGGGTAATCGAGCATATCTTTGCGAATATGCACTTGGTTGAAGTCGTCGTTGTTCATAAATACGAACTCATCGCCTTCGGCATACAAATATTGGAAAGAACGAGTTTCGACACGTACATCTTCAATTTTGTGACCAGCAGAAAAAGTGTTGTCAAGAATTTTACCTGTGGTAACACTTTTGAGTTTAGTACGTACAAAAGCAGGCCCTTTACCTGGTTTTACGTGTAGAAATTCAATAATTTTGTAGATATCGTGATTGAAGCGAATGCACAATCCTTTTTTAATGTCTGCGGTTGTTGCCATTTATTCTATTTTAAATTATTTGTTTTTAGTTTTAAGTTCTTACTCTTTTATTAATTCACCGTGATAGCCTTTCATAATACCGTGCTGTGAGCGACGCACGAATTGCAATATCTCATCGCGTTCTACAGTGGCTTCCATTTCAGCTTCTATATAGTCCAAAGCGTGAGACGTACTGAGTTTCTTTTGGAAAAGTACACGGTAAATATCTTGTATCTCACGTATTTTCTCAGTAGTAAATCCACGACGATGTAACCCTATAGAATTCACTCCTACATAAGAAAGTGGGTTGCGCGCAGCCTTTACATAAGGAGGAACATCTTTACCTACGAGCGAACCTCCTGTTACAAAAGCATAACTCCCTATAGAACAAAACTGATAGACCGCAGTCATTCCTGCCATCACAGCACAATCACCTACAGTTACGTGTCCTGCAAGAGTAGTACCATTAGAGAAAATACAGTTGTCCCCCACAATACAATCGTGAGCGATATGAGAGTAAGCCATTATCAAGCAATTGTTGCCTACTACAGTTCTCATACGGTCGACGGTACCTTTATTGATGGTTACACACTCTCTGATAGTAGTATTATTGCCTATGTGAGTAGTGGTTTCTTCACCTTTATACTTGAGGTCTTGTGGAATGGCTGAAATTACAGCTCCAGGAAAAATTTTACAGTTTTTCCCAATACGCGCTCCCTCCATAATGGTTACGTTAGGTCCTATCCAAGTACCCTCACCTATTTCTACATTTTTACTGATAGTAGTAAAAGGCTCTATCACTACATTTTTAGCGATTTTGGCATCGGGATGGACATAAGCCAAAGGTTGAATCATATACTTTTATTTTACTTTAACAATTTGAGCCATTAGCTCAGCTTCAGTAGCTAACTTCCCGTTCACATAAGCGTAAGCTTGCATATGGCAAATACCACGGCGAATAGGCGTTAGCAATTCTAACTTGAATATAAGGGTATCCCCTGGCACTACTTGTACCTTGAACTTCACATTGTCTATTTTCATAAAGTAAGTGAGATAATTTTCGGGGTCAGGTACGGTACTAAGTATCAATACACCTCCTGTTTGTGCCATTGCTTCTATTTGGAGCACTCCAGGCATTACAGGAGCTCCAGGGAAGTGTCCTACGAAGAAAGGTTCATCCATTGTTACATTCTTTAAACCTACGACGTGTTTGTCAGAAAGTTCAAAGATTTTATCTACCAACAAGAATGGCGGACGGTGAGGTAACAACTTCATTATATCAACAGTATTGAGTAACGGCGGTTGATTGATATCTATAGAAGGAACGTTGTTACGACGTTCATTTTTTATAATCTTAGAAAGTTTTTTAGCAAATTGGGTATTGGTGAAGTGCCCAGGTTTAGTAGCAATCACTTTTCCGCGAATGCGTGTACCTACCAATGCCAAATCGCCTATTACATCCAATAGTTTATGGCGAGCAGCTTCGTTAGGGTAATGCAAAGTAAGATTATCGAGCACTCCATTAGGTTTCACTGAAATATTATCTTTGTTGAAAATCTTTTTAAGTTTCTGCATCGTACTATCAGAAATTTCTTTATCTACATATACGATAGCATTATTCAAATCTCCTCCTTTAATCAAACCGTGATCAAGTAAAGCTTCGAGTTCGTGCAAGAAACTAAAAGTACGAGCATCAGCTATTTCGGTTTTAAATTCGGAAAGTTTATTGAGGTAAGCATTTTGGGTGCCCAAAATCTTAGTACCAAAATCTACCATTGTAGTCACTTGGTATTCCTCGGCAGGAATGAGAGTAATCTCACTACCTGTTTCTTCATTTACGTAAGTAATTACTTGTTTTACTATATACTCATCACGCTCTGCATCTTGAGGAGTGATACCCGCTTTTTCTATAGCTTCTACAAAATATTTAGAAGAACCATCCATAATGGGAGGTTCGGAGGAGTTGAGCTCAATAATCACATTATCCAAATCCATACCGACGAGCGCTGCTAAGATGTGCTCACAGGTTTGGATTTTCACCCCCTTTTTCTCTAAAACAGTGCCACGTTCTGTACTCGCTACATAGGTAGCATCAGCTTCGACAACGGGGTTTCCTTCTAAATCGGTACGTACAAAGGTAAAACCATTGCCTACTGGTGCAGGTTTGAGCACCATTTTTACTTGTTTACCAGTATGTAACCCAATACCTTCTAAGGTAATTTCTTTGGATAAAGTATTTTGCTTTACCATAGTGTATTTATTTTAATTTTTTTTCTAATTCTTCTAAGCGTTTAAGCAAGTTAGGTAATTTTCTAAAAATGACATAAGCTTTGTTGTATTCAGCGTGCCCCAAAGCGGGAGAGCCTTGTATTGCTTCGTCATCTTTAAGGTTGCGACCTACCCCTGTTTGGGCTTGTATTTTCACGCGATTGCCTATTACTAAGTGACCTACGATTCCCACTTGACCACCTATCATACAATTTTCGCCTACTTTAGTTGAGCCAGCGATGCCTGTTTGGGCAGCAATCACTGTATTTTTACCTATTTCTACATTGTGGGCAATATGTATTTGGTTGTCTAACTTTACCCCCTTACGAATGATAGTAGAACCTAAAGTTGCACGATCTATAGCTGTTTCTGCACCTATATCTACAGAATCTTCAATCACGACATTACCTATCTGTGGTACTCTGCTGAACTCTCCTTTTTCATTGGGCTGGAAGCCAAATCCGTCAGCACCTAATACTACTCCACTGTGGAGCATACAATCTTTGCCTATGACAGTTTCGGAATATATTTTACAGCCTGCAAAAATAGTAGTCCCCTCACCTACTGATGAGTTATCACCTATGTAAGTGTTAGGATAGATTTTCACATTATCGCTTATCACTACATTTTCGCCAATATACACAAAAGCTCCTATATATACATTTTGTCCTATTTTAGCAGATGAAGCGATAAACGAAGGTTGTTCTATACCTACTTTATTCATTTTCACTTGATTGTAAAATTCTAAGAGTTTAGTAAAAGCGGCATAAGCATCGTCTACTCTCACTAAAGTTGCTGATATTTTATCTTCAGCCTCAAAGTCCTTATTTACAATCACTATGGATGCCTGAGTAGTATAGATAAAATGTTTGTATTTAGGGTTTGCCAAAAAAGATATACTCCCTTCACTTCCCTCTTCAATTTTTGAAAGTTTATAGACTTCAATTTGGGGATTTCCTTCTACTTCACCGCCGAGTACATTGGCTATTTGTAATGCTGTAAATTTCATTTAATTAGTTTATAATCAAAACGATATAAAACAATATTTATATGTTTTTGTCTTAAAAAAGGTTGTTTTTCGCAACAAAAATATAAAAATTATTTCATATAGCACTCTTTTTGCTATTTTTTTTCTCTATTGGTAATTTTACTCCCTCCTTTTCTACCTTACTTTGGATAGCAAATATAGTATCGTTCGGTTACTTGTGAAAGAGGTTCTAAGTTGATGGCTTCAGAGGTTTTAGTAAGATCTACTACTCTTCCATTTTTGGTGAGAATCTTAATTATTTCCTTTCCTGGATTATACGCTCTGTTAGTCATCACTCCTGTAAAGACAAAGTACTTAATATGCTTTTCTTCTACTCCTTTAGCAAGAGATAGTTTCTGCAGTCTCTTTATCTTCTGTTCTTCAAAATCGTTTAAGCGGACTTTTATTTTTAGCAAATCGCGATTGAGCAACATTTTGCTGAGTTTAGAAAGGACTACATCGGGGTGAAACTGCCATTCTTTCATTGCCGAAATAATATCTGTATCGTCTAAACGAGCAAACATCTCAAGTACTTCTTGTGAGAAATTATCTTTGGATATCTTGTTTTTCACAAAGAAAGCTAAGGCGGTGGACATAGTCAGTTCTTGCCCTTGTTGCACCAACTCTTTGGCACGATTGAGCAACCTGATGAGTATCTGCTCGGCTACTACGCTGGTTTTGTGCAAATACACTTGCCAATACATCAAGCGGCGGGCTATTAGGAATTTCTCTACTGAGTATAAGCCTTTTTCTTCGACTACTAATTCGTCGTTGCGTACGTTAAGCATTGAGATAAGGCGTTCAGAATTTATATTCCCCTCAGCGACTCCTGTATAAAAACTATCGCGTTTGAGGTAATCGGCTCTGTCCATATCCAACTGCCCCGAGATAAGTTGATGCATAAACTTACGTGGGTAAGTACCTTGAAATATTGCTATAGCGGTATCTAATTTGCCATTGAATACCTTGTTAAGCTCTTGCATAAAGCGCAGCGAGATTTCCTCGTGAGAAATACCTTCGACAATGCTGTGTTCCATTGCGTGAGAAAAAGGTCCGTGCCCTATGTCGTGCAACAATATGGCAATATAGAGTCCTTCAGCCTCTTTTTCAGAGATTTGTATTCCCTTGAAACGGAGCATCTCTACTGTTTTCTGCATCAAGAACACACACCCCAATACGTGCTCAAAACGAGTGTGTTTAGCCCCCGGAAATACCAAATACGAAAGTCCCATTTGATTGATACGCCTGAGCCGCTGGAAATAAGGATGCTCAATAATGTCAAACACTAAAGTGCTGGGGATATGGATAAACCCATAAATAGGGTCGTTGATAATTTTTAGCTTATTTCTTGAGCGCATTGAACTGTTTGTTTTTTAACCACTCGGCAGTAGCTTGATAAGTACCAATACAAGCATCGGCTTGTTCCTTATTCACATTATTTTCTTTTATTTGCTTATAAAACAACGGATACTCTTGTGAGGGTTGTTCTGTTTCTTTGCACAAACTGTATTGAGTGGTTTTTCTCAAAGGTGATATAATAGTGAGTTTATCAGGGGTTAAGTAACCTAAATCCTGATAAGTAGCAATATAAGCGCGTGGCTGATAGCCTTCTTTTAGTACATCTTGCCCTATAAATTTAGATGTATAACTAAAGTTAAGCAAACCAAAAACAGTAGGCATCACATCTATTTGTGATATCATTGTATCTACTTTTTTAGGAGCAATAAAATCGGCAACAATAAAACAAGGAATGCGATAACCATCTAAAGGCAATTCGGTACTACCTGCACTCGATGCACAGTGATCGGCTACAATCACAAAAAGAGTATTTTTATACCACTCTTGTTGTTTTGCCATCTCAAAGAATCGCTTGAGAGCATAATCGGTATATTTTACTCCACCTGCACGTCGTTTTTCGGTAGGAGAAATGTCAATTTTACCTTCAGGATAAGTAAACGGACGGTGATTACTTACTGTCATCCAGTGATTGAAAAACGGTTTGCCTGCTCTAGCTTGTTCATTCATCACCTTTATAGCTTTGTTTGCCATATCTTCATCGCAAACGCCCCATATATTGGAAAAAGTTACTTCTTCTGGAGTAAAGCTCTTGCTATCTACAATATCGTAACCATTACCACTGAAGAAATCCTTCATATTATCAAAATAACTATCACCTCCATAGAGATATTTCACATCATAACCTTTACTTTTGAACACGCTACCCGTGGTAAACTTATCTTTATTGTCTTTGCGCTTCACCACACTTTCGCCTGGAGTAGGTGGTATGCAAAGAGTTAGAGCTTCCAACCCTCTCACAGTGCGGTTACCCGTAGCATACAAATTAGTAAAAAATAAGCTGTTATTAGCTAAGCTATCCAAGAAAGGTGTACGGTTATCGGCATTACCATACATTGTAAGGTATTCTGCCGAAAGACTCTCTACTGAAATGAGAAGGACATTGCGATGTACTTCGGTAGTATCGCTTACAATTTGGCGTTCGAGGGCAGGAGCATTGAGTTGTTTGAGCACAATGCTTTCAGCTTCTTTCTCTGGCAAGGTAGGATAAAACTGAAAGAAATCTAACTCACTATGAGTAAAAGCGTAATAAAACTTGTAAACACCATTGCTTTGTATTTCTTGAGCAAAAGTATTTTCGGCAGTCATAGCATCAAGCTGGGGTAATCTCCACATTCCTATAAGCACTAACAGCAAATAGGGCACTACTATAACCATTTTTTCAAAGAGGGTAGGTATTGTTTTGAGCGCACTCTTAGTCTTGAGAAATAAATATATAGTAATTGCCAATACTACTACAAAAACCCCTGTAAATAAGGGTACTACAGGGTAACTCTCCATTATATTACCTATCACTTCATTGGTATAAATAAGGTAATCTACTGCTATAAAGTTATAACGAATACCAAATTCATTCCAAAAGAAATATTCGCTTACTGCATTCATCACTATGGCAAATACATAGATAGCCAACGTAATAAAATACAATGCATTGCGCAGTTGGGCTCTGTACTTAGGCAAAAAGAGTAATAAGGCAAAACACAACGTTTTAAAGCCGAAGAAAGCTAATGCGATTTCGGGAATCACGCCCCCATATTGTGCAAATATATTGTTAGGATAAAACTGTATATAGAGTAGTATGAGAATAAATGCTCCTAAAATAATGCCTCCGTAAGGTTTTTTGTACTTTACATTGGCGATAAAGAGGAAATAAAGCATTAAAATACTACTTGCCAATACTATCACAAAAGCGTCGGATAGTAAGCCTATGAAAAGCATCTTAAACACACTCCACACCGAAAATGTGGTAGCAGTGATAGGGTGCACCATAAAAACGATGCGCATCACAAACGATACGATTAGGTATAAGGCAGCTATATATGTAAAAGGCTTTATTCTTTCTAAAATGGACTTCATAGATAGTTATTTTTGAATGATAAACATTGTGATTTCTCTCTTAAAAAAAGAAACGCCTTAAAAAGACTCATAAGGCGTTTCTTTTTAAAAATGAAAAATTCTTTATTTATTGATTTGTGTTAAGCATAATTGGCATTGCCAACATTAGTACTTTCTCTCCCTCATCAAGTCCATCAACAGGCGTGATAAGTCCGGCGCGATTTGGCAACGACATTTCTATCAAGATTTCATCAGAGTCTAAGTTATTAATCATCTCTTTCAAGAACTTGGAGTTGAAGCCAATTTCTAAATCGTCTCCCTGATAGTTGCAAGTGAAACGCTCCTCACCTTTATTGCTATAATCTACGTCCTCAGCTGAAATTACCAAGCTAGAACCAGCTATTTTCAAGCGCACTTGGTGGGTAGTTTTATTTGAAAACAACGACAAACGGTTAATAGAACTATAGAATTGCGAACGATTTAAAATAAGTTTGTTAGGATTTTCTTTAGGAATTACCGCATCGTAGTTAGGATATTTACCATCTATAAGGCGACAGATAAATTCCATATCGTCAAAAGAGAATTTTGCATTGCTCTCGTTGTATTCTATTGTTACTTCTGTTTCGCTACCTGCTAAAATACCTTTGAGAATGTTCAACGGTTTTTTAGGCATAATGAAATCAGCCACTTCATTAGCTTTGATGTCTAAGCGTTCGTATTTCACTAATTTATGAGCATCAGTACCTACAAAGGTAAGTCCGTTTTCACTGAATTGGAACAAAATACCGCTCATTGTAGGGCGTAAGTCGTCATTTCCTGCTGCGAAAATAGTCTTTTGCACGGCAGTTGCTAATACATCGCCTATCATCGTTACTTTGCTAGCTTCAGGCAAAGCTACAGGGCGAGGGAACTCCTCTCCATCTAAATAAGCTAAGGTATAATTACCGGTAGTAGAGCTAATTTCTATTACATTATTCTCTTTTACCAAAAAGGTAAGGGGTTGTTCTGAAAAGGTTTTAAGAATATCTATCAATAATTTAGCTGATACTGCTATGCTCCCTTCTGAATCTGATTCTACTTCCAAAGTACCTCTTACAGTAGTTTCCAAATCGGAAGCAGAGATAGTTAAAGAATTGGTAGACAGTTCAAACAAAAAGTTATCGAGTATAGGCATTGTATTGTTGTTATTGATTACACCGCCAAATACTTGTAACTTCTTTAATAAGTAAGAACTTGATACTATAAACTTCATATTTTTATATATTTTAAATGACAAAACTTACCCCTTTGCGGAGTAATAATGGCAAAAGTAGAAAGAATATTTGTTACTACCAAATTTTTTTAGATATTTTTTAATTTTAATGTGAGTTCGACATAAGAGATAGTATGACTTACACTACAGAAATTCTTAGCACAACAAGCAATTACAGATAGGTAGTTTCGCTGTTTTTTTTTAATCTCCCACGAATTCCAAAAAATAGAAACTTTGCCAACGATAGAAAAACAAATCTATAAACAACAAAGAAAGACAGTTTTTGTTTGAAGCAATCTTATACGTAGCTTATACGAATCTTATAGGAAGAACGAACAATGAACAGTGCAAGCCACACGGGCAAATAAGCAAAAGACGGTGCGAGCCGCACGGGCAAATAAGCAAAAGACGGTGCGAGCCGCACGGGCAGATAAACGAAAGACGGTGCGAGCCGCACGGGCAGATAAACAAAAGACGAACAAAAGACGAACAATGAACGAAGAAATGCTAAAGAGAAGAGGAAGATAAGATAGCGTTAATAGCTTTTTAAAAATAAAAAATAATATATTTTGCTTATTTCTATTTGTAATTAAAAAAAACTTTGTATTTTTGTGCCATTATTTTAAACATAAAATTATGGAGAAATTTGGTGATATCATCAATGTAAATACACCTGTGCTCATTTGTTTTTATTCTGAAGGTATTGAAGTTTCACTACATATGAATGCTGTATTACGCGAAGTAGTTACTATTTTAAGGGATAGAGTAAAGGTTGTGAAAGTAGACATTAACAAGAATAAAGAATTAAGTAAGACACTGAAGATAAGTGTCTTGCCTACTGTTATTATCTTTAATAATATGAATCTTATTTGGCGGGGAGAAGGCTTTCAAGACAGTGAAGTTTTACTAATGGAACTTAACAAATTTCTGTAATTAATGATTAAAGGTCAATGATTAATGGTTAGTTCTAATTCCTAATTTTTAACATAATGAGGAATTAGTAATCCTACCACTAAATCATAACTATTGATACCTTGTGATTGTTTATTTGCTTTCAAGAACGCATCGTAGCTTGCTTTAAAAACAGGCTCAGCTTTGTTCTCATATTGTTGCCAAAACAAACGCACTTCTTTATAGTTTTCAAAGACACCTTTGTGAATTTGGCAGTGAAGGCTTTCATATTCAGTAGGAGCTACTTGAGCTACTTCATTGAGAAAATAGCGTAAGGCAAAGAGTTCTGCACTGTATTTAAAATAAGGATTATCAGTTTTTAGAGCTGCCAAATACCCTAAATAATTTGCTTCTTCTTCGGCAGCATACCCCATTTGATGTGCTATCTCGTGGCAAACAGTAATAGGCACACTATAACCTATCATCTTTCTGTTTACTTGGGCTTCATTAGTAAACGGATTCAAATACCCACTATATCCCATATAGGTAAGCAATTTACTGTAAAGAGAAGGTTTGACACTTTTCATTGCTTTAAAGTCTGTAACACCTTGTTTCTCCAAAGGATAGCCGTTATAAGCAATGCGATATATTTCTTTTTGTGAAAGCCAAAAGTCTACTTTAGTAGTATCATTGGTTGCTAATCGGGAATGGATTGTATTGGCTCTGTCAATACACATTTGTGTAGCTTTAAGCAGTTGGGCTTGGGTATATTCTTTAGAAATGTGCAAAGACTCCGATAAAGGTACCCTGAAATAGTTGAACCCCCAGAGGAAGAAAAAGGCAAAGGCAATACGTATTATTTTTGAAAATATCTTATCTAAGACTTTTAAGGGGGCTTGCCATAATTTTTTGAAGTGTTTTAGTACGGCTAAAAATATACCTATAATGAGCAACGTGTATAGAATATCACCCATAGAAAAAGGTATCCACCCGAATAAAAAGTGCAACACTTTAGCTATATACGGGTAGATACCTTTACTATAAATATGTTCTGTAACGGTAGGAAAAGTACGAAAAACAAGCCAAATAACTATGTAAATAGCAAAAACACTATATTTCCATACTTGCTTCCTTTCCATTATTTCTTATCGTCTTTACCTTCCAAGTCTCTCTCAAATTGTTTTACTTCTTTGAGTTGTTCTATAATCTTATCAATAGTTTCTTTTTTGTCTATTTCAATAGGAATTTCCACTTTAGTGTACTCCCAACGAATTACTAAATTTACTTTTTCATTAGAAATGTTCTCGAATGAGAACTCTAAAGCTTCTTGTAAATCTTTGGTTTGAGTAACAGGCACTGTAAATTCAATAGCATTCTCATTAGGGTCATAGCTATAAGCTCCCCACGCATCGGCATCGTAATTGAGAACTACCGTCCACTGGTGAGCTTCAGGAGTTACAAAAATAGCATAATCGCCCTTTTTTACCGATTTACCTCCAAATTTTACAGGCTGAAGAAAACTAATACTCGTAGCTTGATTAGCTCCTAAACGCCAAATCTTCCCATAGGGGACTAATTCGCCAAATATTTTACGCCCGCGCACACTTGGACGACCGTAATCTACTGTAATTTGACTCACAGAAAACTGTTGTGTAATTACCTGACGTGGACTTGCCATAGGGTAGCTAAAGTTCTGCGCATAAGACGCAAGACTTATCAAAAAAACTACTATAAGAATTAGTTTCTTCATATTATTCGAAGTTTAGATTTAATAAGAACCCACGACTCTTTAAACCATTAAGGTTACCTGTCCAAGGGCTATTGGGATTATTATCGGGTATCAACTCATTATTAACTGAAAATAAGGCTCTCAGAGAAGGAGAGACTCTAAAATAAGGAGTATAGAAGTCAATACCTAAACCTAATTCATAGAAGAAAACATTTCTTGTAGCACGGAAAGTCTTTTCGGAGTTATCGACATTTAGATTCGCATTACTACTCAAGTTAAACACCATCGAAGCTCCTGCCGTTACGTAGGGTTTTACGTTATACCAGCGCTTAGCACTATACTTTAGCAATAACGGAATATAAATATATGTAGAAGGAACATCGCGCATCGAATCTCTCGAATCGGAGAATCCAGGGAAGATAAGAATACGCTTGTTGTACACCAAACCTGGCTCAATTCGCAAATCGAGATGTTTCACTAAGCGTACAGAGCCTGTAAGACCTACGTTAAAACCTAATTTACGGTCAGTTTGTATTTCTCGCAGATTAGCTGTGCGATAATTTAAGTCGCGGTAATCTATTTTGAAGTCAAACACATTGGTACCAAAATAGTATCCCCATTGAAAGCGTTTGTCATCAAAATGTTCTAAGTTCATAATAGGCTCTTTGATTTGCCCATACAAATTCAATGCTCCTAAAAATAAGAACAACCCTATAAGACTCTTTTTAAATGTTTTCTTATTCATTTTTTATTGTTAAAGTTCTATTTATTAGCTATGTAAATGGTGACTACTCCACCTAAGGTTTTAGGATAATATTCAGTTTTCTGATAACCTACCTTATCTAATATCTCTTGAAACTTCTTCCCATAAGGAAAATGGATAGCCGAATCAGATAAGTACCGATAAGCCAACCTGTCTTTAGAAAAGAGTTTGCCAATGAGGGGCATCATATAATTTGTATATAGATGATACCCTTGTTTAAAAGGGAACTTTTTAGGTACAGAAGTCTCTAATACTACCAAGCGCCCCTTAGGTTTCAGCACTCTGAGAATTTCACTTAGTCCCTTTTCTAAATCTTCAAAGTTACGTACTCCAAAGCCTACCGTTACAGCATCGAAAGTAGCATCAGCAAAAGGTAGTTGCTCACTGTCTCCGTGTACTAAATTAATGCGGTCGGTAAGTTTTTTTTTAGCTATCTTTTCGCGCCCTACTTCCAACATTCCTTCTGAGATATCTAATCCTGTAATCCTCACATTTGGAATAGTAGTAAGAGCAATTGCTAAATCGGCTGTGCCTGTAGCTACATCAAGCACCGTAGTAGGGTGTATCTCTGCCACTTTTTGTACTACAAATTTACGCCATTTTACATCTGAGCCCCACGAAATCACACGGTTCAAACCATCATAACTATCTGAAATAGTGTTGAACATTTGGGTAACTTGTTCCTTTTTACCCTGTGCTGAATCTTGATAAGGCGTAACAGTGTTCTTAGGCATATAGTG
Organism: Capnocytophaga sp. oral taxon 336 str. F0502; assembly: GCF_000411575.1. Lineage (NCBI taxonomy): Bacteria > Pseudomonadati > Bacteroidota > Flavobacteriia > Flavobacteriales > Flavobacteriaceae > Capnocytophaga > Capnocytophaga sp. oral taxon 336. Next base: position 186,185 of record NZ_KE150489.1, read on the forward strand.
CTCAATTTTTTGCAAAGATAGAAATTAATTTTCAATTGACAATATTTTTGTCTCTTATTCACATACACGCCAACTCCAGAACCCTAGCTTTACCTCTTACCTATTTAAATGCCTTTGTATTATTCTTAATAATCGCTTCTTTCTCGGCTTCTGGAATAGAGTATTTATGACCATAAGCAGCTCCTTCCCAATCGCCGTAAGAATAGTTAGGGAGCACAATAAAACGCTTACCAAACTCTGTTTTATTCTTATGTACTGCCTCTGAACGTTCTTTTGGAGTACCACCATCGAAATCTTTAGAAAAGTCGGAAAGGTTGTCACCCATCAAGAGCACAATGTCGTAATCTTTAGCAATTTGTAATCGACGGTTTTCTTTGCTCTTCTCAGCAGAACGCAAGATAAGTCGATTGTCCGAAGGCAAAGGAAAATTGTACTTGCGCAAGTTCTTGGTCGTACCTTCACGTTCGTTGTCACGACGATTAGTCACATAGAAAATAGCTACTCCCTTGCTATCGGCGTATTTAAAGAACTCTAACGCGCCTGTTAGCGGTTTGGCATCGCCTAAAACTGTCCATTCTTCCCACGCTTTTTGTGAATAACTAATACCCTGTTTCGCACAATAGGCTTCAAAGGGCGAATTGTCCAAAAAGGTTTCATCTATATCGGTAACAATTGCCAGCGGTTTATCGCCCTTTTTAGCAAGGGCTTCGTCCAATCGCAATTGTGCCACGTTGAAGGCTTGCAAACACAAAGCTTCATATTCAGCAGCGTTTTGCTGAAAGTAAGACGACCACAATTTGCCGTTTGCAATGAGGGCACTTTCTTGCGTAGTAGCTTGCGTTGTGGTAATGTTTTTAGTAGCACAGCAACTACCGAGCAGTAAAGCTACTACTCCAATGAGTAAATAATTCTTTTTCATTTCTATTTAATTTGTCAATTTGCTAATTCCCCAAATTTGCTAATTATCTTGTCTACTATTATCTGCGCAAGCTTTTCTTTACTTTCTAAAGTCCAGCCTGCAATATGAGGAGTGAGAATCACATTATCCGCTTCCAATAGGTATTTAAACGATTTGGGCATTTGTTCGTCGCTAAAGAAGTCTTCAAACGATGCCTTTTCATATTCTAACACGTCTAAACCTGCTCCTAATACTTTCCCGCTTTGCAAGGCGCGTACCAAATCATCGGTAACTACGCTCTTCCCACGTGCAGTATTTAAGAGCCAAAAACTCTTAGCAAAACTATTGATAAATACTTCATTCACCATACCTATAGTTTGTGGGGTTTGAGGTGTGTGCAAGCTCACTACATCTGCCTGACGAAAAAAATCTACTAAGGTTACTTGTTTGGCATTCTCGTCACTTTTGTTGGGGAGTATATCGTAGCAAATCACACTACAGTCAAAACCGCGCAATTTCTTAGCAAAACTCTTTCCCATATTGCCGTAGCCTATGATACCTACTGTCTTGTCGTCAAGCTCCCAACCTCTGTTCTCCTCGCGCAACCATTTGCCGTTTTTAATTTCGTTATTGGCTTTCTTAAACTTGTTCAGCAATGCCAGAAGCATACCGAGTGCGTGTTCGCCTACTGCATTTCTATTGCCTTCGGGGGCTGCGATGAGCGTTATACCTTTACTTTCGGCATAAGCTACGTCTATATTTTCAAGCCCTGCACCTACTCTGCCTATGAATTTCAATCGAGTCGCCTTGTCTAAAAATGTCCTGTCTATAGTAAAACGACTGCGGATAATAATTCCATCGTAATCAGCTATTTTAGCTTCAATAGACTCTTTAGAGCTTGTATAGTCTTCGTAATTTTCAAAACCCTGTGCTGCGAATTGTGAAAGCATCAAGGGGTGGTTTCTGTCTATATGTAATATCTTCATTTTAAAGTGAATCCTTTTTTATCTTTAAATATAAAGAGCCTAATAGAGGTCTTAATTTTTTGCAAAAATAATAAATAATTACGAACTACGAATGAAGAACCACAAATAATTTGCTAATCCCCAAATTTGCTAATTTGCTAATTATCCCCTACCTTTGCCGTCTATTAATAAGAAAAATTATGTCACTATCCTATTTACAACCCGTTGATGAAGCTTTCACCTTAGACGATTACAAGCCACAACAAGTGGGTTTCCAACTCCATAAACACCTCCCCTCTCTTGGTTTACCTGACCTTACCGACGTGAAAATTGCTTTTTTTTGTATCGAAACAGAAGGACAGTCATTCTATCGCTTCCGTCAGCATCTGTATTCTCTCTTTATGGGAAATTGGAATTTTGCCATTGCCGATTTGGGTAACTTGCCCTTAGGCGAAACCGACGACGATACTCATTTTGCTATCAAAGAAATTGTAGCCGAGCTCATTAAGCAAGACGTTATCCCTGTGGTGCTGGGTGGTTCGCAAGACTTTACTTATTCCCTCTACCGCGCTTTCGATAGTCTCGAACAAATGGTGAATGTAGTGTGTGTAGATGCTAAGTTCGATTTTGGCGATACCGAAGAACTCTTTGTAGAGAGCTCCTATATGAGCAAACTCATTTCAGAACCTCCCGTGAATTTACTCGATTTTACCAATCTCGGCTATCAGTCTTACTACGTAGCTCAAGAAGAGCTCGATTTGCTCGAAAAAATGTGTTTTGAGGTACACCGCTTGGGCAATATAGTGAATGATTTGAAGATTATCGAGCCCGCAATGCGTGATGCCGATATCGTGAGCATCGATATGACCTGTGTGCAGGCAAAAGATATGTTAACTGAAGGTAATGTAAACGGCTTCAATAGTAGGGAAATATGTGCTATCACACGTTATGCAGGTATCAGTAGTAATGTGCAAGTGGCAGGTATTTTCGATATCCCCAATACCGATTTGGCAAGTCAGCTACTCGCCGAAATGCTTTGGTATTTCTACGAAGGATTTAACTTCCGTATCAAAGAACTACCTGTGATAAACGACGAGAATTACACTAAATACATCGTACCCATTGAAGATATCCAAATAGAGTTCTTCAAAAGTACACAAACCGAACGCTGGTGGATGAAACCCGGAGGCGATAAATACTCTGGACCTCAAAACCACATACCCTCCGGACTTATTCCTTGTCTACCTCAAGACTACGAAGAAGCCATTAGTGGCACTATCCCCGAACGTTGGTGGCGCTCCTATCGCAAATCAGTATAAGCAAATATCTTTTCTATAAAGTCATAGAAAATCGCAATTTCATTTACTTTAAATTCGCTTTTTGTTTCTTCATTCTTTATCCACCCTTGCGGATCCTACCGTTATTTGTCCTTTTTAGGTTTACTTTAGCTTCGCTTTCTCTTCAAATAGGTCTTGTCTTTCAGATTGATAGTCTTCACTAATTTCTCTTTAAGGCTTGTCCCCCTTCGGGGGTTCGGGGGCTTTCGTCATTCGTCATTCATCTTTTCCTTCATCTTTTCTTCGTTCATTCTTCGTCATTTGTTCGTCATTTGTTCGTCATCTGTTCGTCATCTGTTCGTCATCTGTTCGTCATTTGTTCGTCATTTGTTCGTCATTTGTTCGTTCATTGTTCGTCTTTCCTTCGTTCTTTCTTCGTTCTTTCTTCGTTCTTTCTTCGTTCTTTCTTCGTTCTTTCTTCGTTCTTTCTTCGTTCTTTCTTCGTTCTTTCTTCGTTC